>JAIOQD010000348.1 GCA_021413595.1 Bacteroidota bacterium
TTTGCTTGTGCGCATGTCGGCAGATGTAAAGGCTACTGAATACAATTTAAAAAAAGTGGTACACTATTTTAGAAATGATACCACCATTATGGCATACGATCTATTCAATGAACCTTTATATTTTGATGTGCCCGAAAGGGACAAAAAAGTGGTAAATAAAGCGATGAATAGATGGGCCTCTGTTGCAAAAAAAAATGCGCCCAATCAGTTAATTACTATTGGATTAACGGGTATTCGGGAGGTTTTTGAATGGGATCCTGCCATTCTCGATGTTGATTTTATTTCTATTCACCCTTATGAATATGAGCCCGAACAAGTCAGAAATGAAATGTATTGGTATGCTAATTATATTAAAAAGCCTTGGATAATAGGTGAAACAGCCATACCTGCCGACAATGATTCCATAAGCTATGAAACACAAGCGCAATTTGCCCATAAAACATTGAAGCAGGCATACGATTGTGGTGCAATCGGTTACTCATGGTGGCAATACAAGGATGTGGAGTGGCACAGTTATCATGCAAATTTTAGGGGGGTGGTCAGCTGGACTGGTGAAACAAAAAATGCAAAAAAAAATATTGCAGTTAAGTGAACTGTTAAACCTATTGTTGAAGAGTTTAAAAAATTTGATCCTAACGCAAAAAAAGATAGCTGCATGTGCTTTACGAACTATTATAATTATTCACAGCATAAAGATTGTAGGATTATTGGAGTGCTTTCTGATGAGGATAACAAACCAATTCAAGGAGGTGTTATACTCGCTTGGAATGAATACTGGTCGCATTCATACCACACGGTAACAAAAGAAGATGGTAGTTTTGAGCTGCTTGGAAATTTTCCATTTTATCACTGGATGGCTTCTGCAAGTTCTTATACAATGATTCGTGCAGATGTTTTGCCAGATACAGCAAAAAAGCTTGCAGATGGAATTCCAACAATGAACATTGGGAATTTGAAGATATCCAAACTGCCGTTTGCAAAATAATTTTTTGGATTACCTGGCGCCTGAACTGTTTATCACCCGAAATTTTTCCTGAACGCCTATTGTATCGCTGTTTGCCGAAAGCTGCAATGATTTTGTATCGATGCCCCAATATTTACCATTAAAGGCTTTAAATGCTACGAAATTGTTGTCAAGTTCGATCATGGTAAATGTTTCCCAATCATTTGCAATCTTCCTTGATGCCGTTATTTCATTTTGCTGTCCCAGGTCGGCAGAAAAAAACAAACCTTCATCCGAAACAATTTTACATACTCTTTTTTCAAGTATCGTTAATCTGCTTGCCTTGTCTTTATCTGCTAATACCAAATGATTCATCGCTTCGGTAGCACCAAGATATTTCCCATTAAAAGCTTTCAGATAAATTGTTTTTTTATGTTCAGGGACTTCTTGATAACCAATAATTCCGATACGCGCCCCTTTAATTTTATAGGTTTTTACATTGAAATACTTATTTGTTTCTTCAAATAAATAATTTTTTTCAATATAATCCTTAACCTTATCCTGACTGGCAATTACTATATCGTCCGGCATTAAAAAACGCCAATCCTTAAAACCAACATGTTGATCTTTTTTATTTAATAAAATCAGATAAAATGAAAGGTGGGCATTGTGTCCAGCGTAACAAACAAAATGATTTTTAATTGAGCGTTTTGATTGCACCGCTTCTTTTAAAAGATAGGAAATTCGCATTTCGTTTATTTCGTTATTGTTCTCTTTCGGAAAATACACCTTATCTATTATTTTTTGATAGGGCTTAAAAAAAACGATCACCAGAAAGAGAAAGGGAATTAAATAAAATCCTGCTATTCGTTTACTATCAGCAGCTTCAGTTAACAAGGAAAAAACGTAATGAATTGTAATTGCGCCCGTCATGCTCAGAAACGGGTATAGCGGCACATCGTACCATTCACATTTGGTTTCCGAAATGGAGATGATCAGCCAATACGATACGATCATTAATGAGCTAAAAATGGTTATGCGTTTTAGTTTCTCATCTTTAATAACAAACCCGGCAATTATGCCACAAGGAACAAGTAAAAACCATTCAGCGTATTTAGAAGTTGTAAGTTGATCATAATAAAACATAAAAGGATATCCATGTCCCTCTAAAGCCGATAAGTACCTTCCACCTAATTCGTTTTTCCATACCGCTTCAAGGAAGCCTGGGTTGTAATGCTCTCTGCTGAGATAATATCCTAAAACAACGGTAATGCAGAGCAATAGGTCAATATAGAACCATTTGTTTTTTACAACATTTAAAAACCGCTTCCCTATTAAGAGATAGATGGCTAATGCCGGAACGAAAAGAATCCCCTGAACACTTTTTGTGAGTATTGCTAAGGTAAGTCCTAAAAAAAACAGATGCAGGTATTTTCTTTCCTTGAGTTCTATGAATAGAAAAAAAGATAAACAATACAGTGTTGTAAAAAATGCAAGTGGAGCATCGAGGTCCCCTGTACGTACCGCATGATTATTAATATAGCCATAGGAGGTGATCAATATTAAAACTGAAATGAGACCTAACCAATAGCTTTTAAAATATTTGACCGAAAAAAGCATAATGATCAGGGCTGTGAAAAAAGCCGCCAAAGCCGATGGTAACCTAACCGCTAATTCTCCCAACCCAAAAAGTTTATAAAATAATGCCTGCGTCCATATCACAAGAGGAGGTTTTGTTCCCCACATGTCTGGGTTGCCTTCATAATGAGGAATCAGGTAGTTATTATTCTGAAGCATTTCGTGAGCGCTAATCGCTAACCTCGCTTCATCCCAAACACGAAGTGGAAGGGTTTCCAAATGCATAAAAATGGGAGGATATACCAGGGCAAGAAAAAGAACAACTTTAAAACTTGCGAGTAATTTCGGATTCATTTGAATGACTTATAATTTAATTTTTATTGGATGGAGCGTTTATGATCAAAATTACCTTTTACCCTTTTTTGCCTCCTCGTAATCAAGAGAAGATACATAGCTGGCAAAATCTTCTATCTTGTTGAGCTTTCCAAATTGCTTAAAATATAATACTCTTGTCATCCCATCATAATGTAATGACATGTTCTCAAATTGCAGCGTTTGAAATAGGTTTAGCCAGATAAAAAAGGCTGCCATGCAATAAAAGGAAGCGTTATAATACCATC
This sequence comes from Bacteroidota bacterium, assembly GCA_021413595.1. Lineage (GTDB taxonomy): Bacteria > Bacteroidota > Bacteroidia > 2-12-FULL-35-15 > 2-12-FULL-35-15 > 2-12-FULL-35-15. The sequence goes on from JAIOQD010000348.1 coordinate 3,142, forward strand.
TTTTTTCAGAAACATACTTTACAAAAGAAGCGAATGGTATGGCAAGTAATGCATAACTTTCTATTAATCCGCGTTGCCCGAAGGAGCCTCCATACCACCAGCACCACCACGAAAACGTTATATATATATTAACAATAAAAAACAAAACGATTGGGAATCGTATTTTTTTTAATCTTCCCTTTAATGCAAATATACCAGCCAAAGCGAAGGCCATCATGGGAGTGTATATCAGCCAGCCCTTCCTAAACCCAAACAAGCCTTTCATGATTTTTGGGTCATTAAAATATAAACTGGTTATATTATAAAGAGTAAAAAAAAGCATTATTATAACATTGGAAGGACGTATCAATGAAATTAATCCAATTGAAAAACCAATAATCAATGTGTTTTTTATTGTTTGGGATTTATACCATTCGATTGTATAATAAATAAAAACAGCAAATAAACAAAATGAATAAACATGCGACATGGGTGCTGACTGAGAGGCATACGCTGTTAAATTTGTTCCAAGTCCAATCAGTAAAATAGTTATTGAGGTATGGAGATCAGAAAATTTGTAATGTTTAAGTATCTTTTTCAAAAAATCAAGACCCACAAATAAATAAAAAAGAGTGCTCATTAAAAGCAAAAATTTATAAGGCTCCGAAATACCATTTTCGGGATAATCCGATAAATTGGTTATTGTGTGTGCAACTACAAAAAAGGGTGCATATAATATTGCCATACCCATTGTTGTTTTAATTACATTTTTTCCCTCTGCTGTTTGATTGGGCCAAAAGAGCCAATAATGGTCGTCAAAACGGTAATCACTTTTTGTAAGGTGAATATCTTTATAGATCCAGCCGGCCGGCAAGTAAGCATAATAGGAGTGGATATCCCACTCAATCACTCTTTGCTGCTTTTCCCAGTTCTTAAAACCCATGTCTATGGTCAAACAAGCCAACACAACTATTAAAATAGCAACAGATGATAATTTAAGTTTCATTTAACAAAGTTAATAGTTGGGTTCATATATTTCAATCTTAAAATTGTCAATATCAAAAGAGCCTTTTCCTCTTTTCCAGATATAACATTTCCAAACATCTTTTGTATTCCTTATCTCAGGCGTAAGGTATTCTAATTCGTATCTATGCCACTCTTTTTTTGTAGAATCAATTGCAATATCAGGTGCAAAATAACCATAGGTACCTCCTTTGTGCTCCATTGTCATTACCATACAAGGCAGCGGCTCCTGAAAGTTGGGCTGAAAACGAATATCCATACTCACCTTTATCCAAACGTGATCTTTTTCAGTCAGCTCTTTAAATGGATACTGATTTGTGATACAAAATTCTTCCTCAGGTAATGCTTTATAATAGGAGTTACCTGCTGAATCCTTTTGAATATTTTGGCTTGTTATGCTGTCAAACGTATCCTGTTTTAATAAAAACAACTTGTATTTAGTTTTATTTTCAAATTTTTGCTGACCGGTAAAATCCCGGTTTACTGAAAGCAAGTTACGATCGTTTTCATCAACTGATGTTTTCAGGAAAGATGCCCAATAATAATCTTTAGTGGTGCGATAAGGATCCAGAATATAATTTTTTAATTGCCACCACTGAAACTGGTTTAAGAAAATAAAAAATATCACGACCAAAGTAAATATGCTTTTAATTACGGTGCTTTGTTTTTGGATGAACAATAAAAAATAACCCAGACAAATAGCAAGCAGCGGATAGCTTGTAATAACAGGGCGACAGGAAAAAGCGGCTCCATAATACCAATAGGTCCAACTGCAAATAATGTAAAACGAGATTAAAAAATAAAACAAAATAGCATAGTGAATAGATTTGTTGTTTTTATAAAGAAAGTAAAAACCAACAATAGAAAATATCATTACCGGGGTATAAACAAACCAGCCTTTGCGGTAACTGAATAGAACCTCAAGTATATGTGGTGAAAAAAGATCGAGCCCAACGCCAGGGTTTATATAGCTATCGTAAATGTAATGACCTGTTTTTGTGTGCCAGTACCACAGTTGCGGAAACACGAGAACAAGGCATATTGCGGCTGTGAGGAGCAAAATCTTTTTATTTGAAAAGAGCAGCACTATTTTCTGTTTAAAGCTATCGAAAGAAAAAATATTCCAGAACAATGGTAAAATGATAATAAAGGCTTCGCTTGGTTTTATGAGTACCATCAGCGTAATGCTAATGCCAATTGTAAAGAGGTGTTTTGCTTTAAAATCTTTATGCCACTGGATAGTGTTCCAAACAATGATACATACCAGCATAAATAAAACATTAACCGTTTCGAGGTTTTTAAGCGTAAGGTGATGAATGTAATTGGTGCCGAAAACAACAATGATTATAACCAAAGAAGAAATGCCTTCAGAGAAAAAATGGCGCAACACTTTTCTTAAATAGATGAGTCCAATAATTGTGTAAATGATACCACCAATAACCATGGCATATTGATAGGGGAGACTGAATCCGTCCATTGCATAACCCGATGCTCCTGCAATACCATGGCCAAGAAAAAAAAAGGGAAGAAAAAACAATGCCATTCCAAACAGGAAAACATACATAGGTTCGCCTTTATCATTGCTTGAAATTTGGTAAAGAGTGCCACTAAGATCATCCTTTTCGTTGGCTTCCTTAAGCCAAGTAATGTCCTTTAGCATAGGATCGTGGTGAATAAAAGTAGCGGGAAGACACATGTAATATCCTAAAATGTCCCAGGAAATTTCTTTTTTATCTACCGTATTGATGCGGTACACACTAATAAACAAACAGCAACATATAAGTGTAACTAAAGAAAGTTTTTGGAATAATTTTGTCATTTACCGTGGTAATTTTTTTATTAGTGATGATGCAGTATTTTATACCATTACTTAATTTAAAGCCGACCAATCTTGAACCACATAGAAACATAGATTTTGTAGGTACTTATAGAAAATAAATTTTAGCATAGGGGCTATGGTTGAAGCGAAGTTTATGTAAAATTCGTACCTTATTTTACTATGAATCTATGTGGTTTAAATATTTATTATTCAATAAAACTATTGGACTAAATATTACTAAGTATTGGTATTAATTAACATTTTTAGTGTCTTTTTATTTTGGCGTTACCTTTCTTCCTCACCTTTTTCGTTTCCATATTTTCTACAAGAACCCCGAAATACTCCGGGATACAACACTCCTAATGCAAACCAACGATAATAAAGATAGTTCGTTAGAATAAATTTTTTTTTAAAAGGTTTTATGCGTTTGATTCTTCTTCCTTTCAATGGCAGCCTTGATGTCTTCCAGTTGTCCTTTTGGAATAGCGCTGATCAATTTTTGCGTGTATATTGTTTGTGGGTTATTGTAAATATCGTCCGCATCTCCCATTTCCTCTATTTTCCCTTTATTCATAACCACCATACGATCGCTCATAAATTTCACAACGGACAGGTCATGAGAAATAAAAATGTAAGTAAAATCAAATTCACGTTTTAATTCATTTAAAAGGTTTAAAACCTGTGCCTGAACGGAAACGTCAAGAGCAGAAACGGGTTCGTCACAGATAATGAATTTGGGCTTTAACGCCAAAGCCCTTGCAATACATATACGTTGGCGCTGACCTCCTGAAAATTCATGAGGGTAACGGTAAAAATGTGACTCATTCATATTTACCCGCTCTAAAATTTCTATAACTTTATTTTTGCGGGCTTTATCATCCTCTAAAATACCGTGAACCTGCATGGGCTCCATAATGGCTTGTCCAACAGTAATCCTGGGGTTAAGCGAAGAATATGGATCCTGAAAAACAAGCTGAATGTCTCTGCGTAAAGCTCTCATTTCTTTATCAGAAAGTTGTGTTATACTTTTTCCGTTGAAAATTATTTCACCTTCGGTAGGTGCGATCAATCGTAAAATTGTTCGCCCCAAAGTTGTTTTACCGCAGCCCGATTCACCTACCAAACCAAGTGTTTCGCCAGGGTAAACATCAAAACTCACATCATCAACAGCCCGTACAAATTCGGTTACTTTACCGAGTATTCCCTTTTTAATAGGAAAGTATGTTTTTAAATTTTTAACACGAAGAATTGGTTCTTTGTTATATAAGAGCTTATGGGCATTTGCACGTTCTTCTTTACTAACAATGAGTTTGTCGGTTACTTCACTTACCGATTGATAACTTTCCCGCTGTTCTCCCTGAGCTTCTGATTTCATAAAATGAGCAACAGTAGGCAGCCAGCTCAGCCGCTTATCTAAAGGTGGACGACAAGCCAAAAGGCTTTTTGTATAGGGGTGCTGAGGGTTTGAAAAAATATTCAGTACCGGTCCTTGCTCAACTATTTTCCCTTTATACATTACCACCACTTTGTCGGCAAGTTCAGCGATAACGCCCAGATCGTGGGTGATAAAGAGGATACCCATATCACGTTCGCGCTGAAGTTTAAGCATCAGATCCAGAATAGTTGCCTGAACGGTAACATCTAAAGCGGTTGTAGGTTCATCGGCAATTAATATGCTTGGTTGGCCGCTCATGGCCATAGCAATCATTACACGCTGCTTTTGACCGCCCGAAAGCTGATGAGGATAACTGTCAAAAATAATGGAAGGTCGCGGAAGCTGAACTTCATTAAATAAATTGATTGTAATTTCTTTTGCTTCTTTTTTTGAAACTTTTTGATGTAGCAAAACGGCTTCCATTACTTGGTTGCCACAAGTATAAACAGGATTTAGCGATGTCATGGGCTCCTGAAAGATCATTGCTATTTCTTTGCCACGCAATGCGCGCATTTCTTTTTCAGAAATTTTTACAATGTTTTTGCTTCCGCTTGTTTTGGAGTGATATAGGATCTCTCCGCCCGTAATTTTTCCGGGAGGGTTGGGTATTAAACGCATTATGGATAATGCGGTAACCGACTTTCCGGAGCCTGATTCGCCAACAATTCCAATGGTTTCACCGCATGAGAGTGTGAATGAGATGTCGTCAATAGCCTTAACTGTTTCTTCTTCGGTACGAAACTCGGTCACCAAATTTTTTATTTCCAGTAAAATTTCTTTTGCCATGTCTTGATGTAAAATTTTTCACGCAGAGCGTTAAAATTACACTTTGCGAATGGACTATGCAAGGACAAATTTTTATTGCAAAAAATGTATTGTAAAGGAATTTTTAAAACAATTTTCACCTATTAATTACAATAAGGTGGGCTTCACAATTGTTATTTCATCGAAAAGGAAAAAGCGGTTTAATAATCTGACCGTAATTTTAGTGGGAAGTTTATTTTTATAATTTATAAGCAATTTTTCAAAACTTTCAAAAAAGAGTATAAAAAACAAGCAGCACAGTTCAAACACTATCGAAGGAGCGCAAAAATGTTATGTTTTAAACATTTAATACAAAAAATAAATCATAATGAATAAAACCAATCGATACAAGAATATAAAAGTCAAAAAGATCAACCTTTCGTTTTCTTTGTTATTCTTATCGTTCACCACATTTTCGCAAACGGATACAATTGAGATCAAGGAATTGGTAAGGCTAAGTTTGGAAGAGCTAATGAACATCGATGTAATCACGCCCACCCTGAGTATGCAAAAATCAGGACAATCGCCTGCAACTGTAATTGTAATCACAGAAGATCAGATTAACCAAAGGGGATATCAAAATCTTGCAGATGTTTTAAGGGATATAAATTTGTAATAATGCTTGATGGTATCCGGATTTCTTCACCTACAAATGAACCTTTACCAATCCTTCAAAATTTTCCATTATACCTTGCAAAGCAGATTGAGGTGGTTTATGGTCCGGGCTCCGCATTATATGGTGCTGATGCAATGGGGGGGGTAATAAACATTGTTACCAAAAACCCCCGGGATTATAAAAATGAAGAAAACCTCCACATTGCGGCAAATTCAGTAGAGGGGATATATGGATACACGAATAACACATTGTTACTTAATAAAGCGTTCAAAAATGATTTTAATCTTACCATTGGTGGTCAGTATTTTTATGATAAGCAGCCTGATTATTCAAAAATTTACAAAAATGAATTTAATATGACAGCTCAGCAAACAGGCTTATTCAATTCCGCTTTCGGCTCTATAAGCCCTCAAGAGCCAATTTCTGCAAAATACGAAGCTCCAATAAAGGCATATAATATATATGCGGCTTTAAGTAAAGGAGGTTTCAGTTTTAAGCTTCTTAAACATTATGTTCAGGTGCCAGGTTCACTTGCATATACACCTGATAATGCCGTTTTCAACAAAGATGTTTTTTATGGTCAGGGAGTAACCACCGCAAATGCGGCTTATACAGCACATGTGGGCAATTTAAAATCATTCACAAGTTTGACAGAAGGGTTTTACAAAGTAAATCCCGAATCAAACTTCAGGAACGTACATGGCGGTATAGAACATGGTTATAAATACAGTACCGGGTCAATAATGAAGATAGATGAGCAACTCAGTTACCGGGTTTCACAAAAAATTAATCTGCTTGGGGGCATAACTTTCGAGCAATTTCATGCAGTTCCAAAGTGTCCTGAGCTTGAATCTCCGGTGAATGAAAAAGGTCCTGCAGAAGGGATATTGCTCAAAACAAGAAGCCAATATAATCCTGATGGTATCGAGGCAAAATTTTACACTTTATTTTACAACAATGTTGGGTCTTATGTTCAGGGAGAGTTTGTTCAGAGTACAAAATTTTCTTTTACAGGTGGAGTCAGGTACGACAAAAGCTCACGTTTTGGCTCAACAATAAACCCCCGTTTAGGTGTAGTTTTTAATCCTTCACCTAAAACGATACTGAAAGTGCTTTATGGATCTGCCTTTTGGGCTCCATCTCCATTAGTTTCCTTCGAATCGTATGGCTCTTTTACTACAACTGATTCGGGTAAAACATATCGGTCATCTTTCTGGCATTTGCCAAACCCCGGTTTAAAACCAATAAAATCCAAAACAGTTGAATGCAGCCTGAGCCAGACTTTTGGAGAAAATCTTAATGTTTCAGTAACCGGATTTTATACCCAAATTACTGACATCATATTAAATGTTTCGGATAATGGAAATACAAATTTATACAACAATAAATTTTTGGGTTGGGAGGTCGATTATATTGACGTTCCGTTTAACCAAGGCAAACAATCCAGCTATGGGGGAAATGTAAAGTTTATATCAACAGTAAATATTAAAAAAGCCTTACTGCAAGTCTATTCATCCATAAGTTATGTGAACGGGAAAACCGATGTTAACATACCGGCCAACAGTGGGATTGAAACCAAAAAGGCGGAATTACCATTGGTCTCTCCATGGCAATTCAAATTTGGTGTTGATGGAAGTATTGGTAAATTTTATTTTTCAGGAAGATTTTTATGGCTTGACAATCAAAGGTTAGGTGCTTTTGTTGATCCTCAAAATCCAAATAAAAGAAAAACGTTAAAAGGCTACTCACTTGTTAATGCTTCGTTTGGCTATAAGGTAAAAAAGAGTTTTGTATTTTATATAAATGTTTTGAATGCATTTAATCAAAAGTACCGCTCACCGGGGTTGGGTTTAGCCGTTGAAAACTCACCATTTTTCAATGGAAATCTTCAGGATCCTTTGCGGATAATGGCGGGAATAAGGGTAAATATTGAGTAGGGGTGGAAAATTATTAAATTGATGAGTAAATAAATAGAACGTTGACCTGTTTCTTCCGAGAAGAACAGGTCTTTGCAGTAGAATGACGCAGGTTCTTGTGATGAACGCAAAAAAATCATATTTAATCATAAGAATCTGCGTCATTCTATGTTCTGTTCCAGTACCTATATTTTACTGTTTTTTATAACAGAAAATTAATTTTGAATTTTAGATGAAAAATTTTATATCATTAATAAAAATTTTCCTGCTTCTTGGGGCAAGTGTTCTCCAGCTTGGCAATATACCTGTTACCCTTCCCATATATACCGACACTCAGGAATATACTTTGAAAGCGGCTTTTATTTATCGTTTTATAGAATATGTGGATTGGAAAAATAGTTCTGAAAGCGAAACTTTTAACATCGCTATTCTCGAAGAAAGTCCAATTACCCTGCCATTGCTCGAAATCACTAAAAATAAAAAGGCAAAAGGCAAAAAAATAAATGTGGAACAATATAAAAATATGGATGAGATTGACTTTTGCAATATTTTATTTGTTCCCGTCAATTGTTCTATTCCAATCGAAACAATTTTTGCGAAACTTGCAAATAAGCCGGTATTGATTGTAACTGAACATGAAGGTTACGGAAAAAAAGGTGCGCATTTGAATTTTGTTATTGTCGAAAATAAATTAAAATTTGAAGTAAATCCAAAAGCAATCAACAAAGCAGGGATTGTTGTTAGTTCTTTTTTGCTGCAGCACGCGATAATTGTGGAATAGAAAAGCCCAAGGCCTCACCCCTTAATCCCCCCTCCAAAGCGAGAGGTGGTGGACGTGAAAGAAAAAAAGAAAGAAAGAAAAATAGTAATTATTAATCTAACTCACCTGTCTCACCAACCGCCCCCTCTCGGGAGTTTATCCTGAGCTTTTGCCGAAGGAGAGAGGGGATTAAGGGCTGAGGCTTTCACATTATGTTTAACTTACGCAACATATCAATAAAAAACAAACTTGTGTTCCTGCAGGTTTTTACCTCTGTAATAGTATTGGGACTTGCCATTACCGCTTTTGTAATCATAGAAGTTAAAGGATTTAAAAATCGAAAAGTGAAAAGTTCTAATACTATTGCTCAGGTGATCGGATCCAATAGTATTTCTGCACTTGAGTTTATGGATCGTGATGCTGCGAAAAAAATCCTCTCTGATTTAACATTTGAACGTGATATATTAAATGCAGCCCTGCTTGATAAAAATGGTTCTGTCTTCGCGTCTTATACAAAGGAGGAGGCAGATACTGCATTCAGGTTCTCTATTCCAGGGAAGTATGCCCCCCCCTTTTTATTTACCGATAATTATCTTTTTGTTTACCATAAAATCCAAAAGGATAATGAAACACTAGGAGTAGTTTGTATCCGTTTTGAATTATCGCAATTGAATACAATCAAAATGAATATCTACCTTCTTGGGCTGGTGTTATTATTAATTGGAATCGGGTTCGCCTTTTTAATTGCTGTAATCTTACAGCCCTATATTTCAAACCCCCTGTTGAATTTGGTAACAGTGATGCAAAAAGTAAGGGATACTGCTGATTATAAAATCCGTGCAATTGTTGAAGGAAAAGATGAAATCGGAATCCTTTCACTGAGCTTTAATACGATGCTTTCAACGATTGAAAGAAAAGGCAATGAGTTGGCGCAGTCCAGGCAACAGTTAGATCAAAAAAACACACTTTTGAATTCTGTTTTACAAAATATGGGTGATGGATTAGTGGTTGCCGATAAAACCGGGAAATTTATTCTCTGGAATGTTACAGGTGAAAAAATGCTCGGAATGGAACCCTTGGATATTTCTCAGGAAAAATGGACTGAAACCTACGGTTTCTTTTTGCCCGATGCCCAAACGCCTTTCAGTACGTCAGATCTCCCTTTGGTTAAAGCGCT
>JAIOQD010000349.1 GCA_021413595.1 Bacteroidota bacterium
GTACAATCCGCGGTACAAACATATAAACCGTTATCTTTTTCCATCAACCAATAAAAATCCCCGCTCACGATATTTCGGGGTTGATATAAAATAAAATAATCTAACAATCGCTGTGAAATATACTTTTCAGAAGTTAAAAAAGAGGTTTGAATGCGTTTAGCATAACTTATACTCTCTGTAATTTCTTTGTTTTTTTGGCTGATCTCTATATTCGCTTTTTGTTTAATTCGATAGCGGTTATAAGCAAGCAGTGCAAACAATAATAATAATATACTTACTACAATAGAACCATTTTTAACAACATTCTGGGTTTTTAACTCGGCCTCTTTTAGTGATTTGGCTTTTATGAGAAGTTCGATTTCTTTTTCTTTTTTATCAGTTTCGTACTTGGTTTGTATTTCCGCCATGTTTTTGGAATTGTTTTCATTCAATAAAGAATCCTTTATGGTGGTATGGAGTTTATAGAATGTATACGCATTTTTATAATCTTCTTTTTTCACATACAGCTCGGAAAGAGCTTCGTTGCTTTTCTCCATTATTTCTCTGCTATTAATAGAGTCTGCCATCGTCAATCCCTTTTTTAGAAATGCCATTGCTTTTTCCACGTTGCCATTTTGTGAAAACAAAAGACCTATATTAAGCAATGCTTTTGCACTTCCATTTTTATTCCCTAATTCTTTGTTTATCTGTAAAGCTTTTTCATAATATTCCAATGATTTTTCATACTCCTTTTTGTTGTTATAAATGTTTCCAATATTTATCATGGAAAGCGCTATTGATGTTTTATCACCAATTTCTTCATTAATTCTTAATGATTTTAGAAAATATACCAGTGCTGTATCATTGTTCTCTAGTTTTTCATAAACATTTCCGATAGTGGTTAGTGATTTAATAAGCCCGGTTTTGCTATTCATCTCTGTACTCAACGATAATGCCTTTTTATAATAAATCAATGAATTTTCATATTTCCCCATATTGAAATAAACGTTACCCACCCCTATTGATGGGTTAATCATCGCTTCTTTATTACCAAGTGTTTCAGCAATTTTTAATGCTTTGATATAATACGTCAATGCCTTTTCATAATTCCCTAAATAAAAATAAGAAGCGGCAATATTATTTAGCGGCATAGATTTTTTATCTTCAATTAGTTCGCAAATTTCTGTCGATTTCAAATAGTATTCTAATGCTTTTTCATAATTCCCTTGATTTATATTAACATTCCCAATACTATTTAAGCTATTCGCAACACCTTTTTTATCAAAAACACTTTCTCTGACAGCTAATGCTTTAGAATAATTTTCTAATGCTTTATTAAAATCTCCTTGCACAAAAAAAACAGCGCCTATCATGCTATAAGCATTTCCGATTCCTTTTTTAAAATCAAGTTTTTGAGAAACTGCCAGTGCCTGCTTTGAATATTCTAATGCTTTTGCGGGAGACCTCTTTCTATATTCAGATGACAAAGCGTTTAACACATTTACTTTTGAAGTATCGTCAGATTTTTTTAAGACGCTCTCAAGACTATCTATTTTATTAGAAGTTTGGGGGAAACAAATAGTAGAATAAAAAAAAATGCAGGTAAAAAAGAAAAAAAAATTAAAAAAATTTTTCATATAATGGCACATTTTATTGAACTCCCGGATGGAGAAATAATTTCAAGAACAGTAGCTGTTTTATTAAAAACAAAAAAATCATTAAACAAAATTTCTCTCTTCCGAAAAATGGAAGACTGAGAATGGCAGAAGGATAAATATATTCGTGCAACATTTTTTGCTGATATAAAAAACGATGCAATTTACACCATTTTTTTATAAAATTATAGCCCCCAATAATTCTTCTCTGAAAACTTATTGGGGGCTATAATTTACCTCGCAAACTATGAGTGTTTATTCTATTTGTACAATTTTTTTAACGATCATCTCATCGCCCACTCTTAAATTAATCAAATAAATTCCAGCCTTCAATCCTTTGTCAGCAGCGTTAAAGCCAAACTTAACTGTTCCGGCTTGTTTTTGTTCATTTAAAAGTTCAGCCACCTTTCCTCCTAATAAATTATACACTTCTATATGAACCCACTTTGATTCAACCATTGTAAATTCAATAGTAGTAAATCCCTTATTCGGATTAGGATATAAAAATAATTTTGTTTTGAATGATGGCATTTGCAAAACAGAATTTATCACTCCGGGAACAGTATCTATCGAAACTGAATCAGCTACAAAATCAAGGGTCATAATAGAATCGGAACTTTGCGGACAAGCATGATAGTTGGAAACGATCGGCAAACCCGGAATATTTACATAAATTTTATAACAAGTATCAGCGGGAATATTTGTAAATGAATAGTATCCTTCTTCATCGGTTACAGTATGCGAAATAATGATACTTCCAGGATCCCCCTCTAAGCCAACCGGTATTCCGGAAATAGGTTTAACAGTGCGATCAAATCCATTTTCTCCAACAATTCTTCCTCCTATTTTTGCATCTCCGGTAATGGCTAAATATTCTGCCATGACTATATCTGCTGTATCAATTGTATTGGGTAGTGTTGTAATAGATGTTGCCTGATCCCAATGTGTGACATCTCCATAATATGTAGGAACAACGCTAAGGTAATCTATCCCTGTTATTGCTAATACAATATAATTATCCGCACACAATTCCGTAAAAATATAATCCCCGCTTGAGTTAATTTTTACAGTATCCACTAAATGCATTGCAGCGTTTCCATCGCCAACAGTTTGTGCGTATAAACTTACATAGTTATTATATCCGATACTGATCGCATCGCCATTACTACTGCGTGTTACATGTCCTTTTATTGTTGAAGACCCCTCGCGGTATTTTGCAATAAAAATATCCGTTCCGAAATTGCCCACACTCACTCGATTTGCTGTTCCTGCTCCTGGGTCAAAATTGACTGTGTCGCGAAAAGTTCCTGTCAGAAATACATTTTCGGAATTGTTAACTGCAATATCAAACGCAATATCTTTATCGTTCGCTCCTATCTTTTTAGCCCATTTTTCCGTCCCGAGTTCATCATATTCAGCGAAAAAGATATCCGTATTTCCTGAGCTGACAATATTATTTCCACCAAACGGATTAAAATCTACCTGACCTTTAAAAGCCCCTGTTAAATATATATTTCCATCAGAATCAACAGCAATAGCCGAAGCACTTGCACTATCGGCCTGATTATCATTACCTCCAATTTTTTTTGCAAAATTAAAAGAATGACTGATCATGTATTTCGCGAAAAATATATCCTGGCGCCCCACAGCCGTTTTCGTATCGAGTATTGAAAAAGGAGTTTGTGGGTCTGGAAAGTCGATGGTCCCTTTAAAAACCCCAGTTATGTTTATGTTATTTGCATCCATAGCTACACCAGTTCCAATGGCCTCACTTCCGCTTTGTCCAATTATGCCATAAGCCCACGCCAGATATCCATTAAGGTCAAATTTTGCAAAAAAAGCGTCTTTCGCACCTCCAGCGAAAATAGTATCTCCAATATTCCCTGTCCCTGATCCAAAATCCACAATGCCCTGGAAAGATCCGGTTATGGTTACCCATGAATCATTTGCATCAATAGCCATAGCCATATCTTCTCCTGTTCCACCAATGCTCTTCGCCCACTGAAAAGTGCTGGCTGAATCGTATTTCACAAAAAATATATTATTATCTCCACCAGTTGAATTTGAAAGTGCAGAATCTACTGTCGAAAAGCCGCTATAAAATTTGATGGTATCACTTTCGAAGAAGCCCGTTAAAAATATACCAGCACCTGAGCCAACCACTGAAATGCCCGTCACAATGTCATCGCCATTCCCTCCAAAACGCTTCACCCATTGAAAAGAACCAGCGGGATCATATTTTGCAACAAAACAATCAACTCCCAAAGCTCCTCCAGGAAGGCTTGTAAGAGAATACGAAGATAATGTGTCCGGATCGAAATCAACAGTTCCTGTAAAAATCCCGGATACATATACATTATGCGCTGCATCAACTGCAATACTTTTGCCTGCAGCACGACCATTTACTTCCAAGTCCAATTTTGCTGCCCAAATACAATTTCCATTGGAATTGTATTTGGCAAAAAAGCAATCAACATCTGTGTTAGAAACACTCACTGAAGGTGTTCCGTAAGGATTAAAATTAGTACTTCCCGAATAAAACTTGCCGGTTACATAAACAGAACCAGAATCATCTATAACAATGCTTTGTCCTTCATCGTCCCCAAGTACTGAAGATCCAATACTTTTGGCCCATTGGTAATTTATTTGGGCAGTCGAATAATTAAATACTAAGCAACCCAATAGAACGAAAAAAAATAGTATCTGTTTTTTCATGTGTTCGAGATTTAAATGTTGTATGCCAAAGATAATAAAAAATACAATTTTTCCTAACTAAAATTCTTTAATAAAATAAGAGAAAATATGACCTGAACAGTGAGCGAACGGTTGACGATAATTCAAGCCAATATAACAATGAATCTCTTTTATAAAAGATTGAATGTAATGGTAATTGAACTAAAAAGAACGATAAATTAATCAATATCAGTAACTCCTCCCGAAACAACAAATTTCATTACTTCGGATGAGGAGGCCTCTATGTAAGTAATATGGTCAATCGGTACAATTAATAAATTGCCGGAAAAAGAATAGGATAATGGCATATATACTGCAACGGTACCTTCTTTAATTCTGAGTTCACTTAGATTGTCCTGTGTCACAAAACCTAATTGCTGAATATTATTTTCTTTATTAATAGTTACCAATACAGGTTTATTAAAACGTTTTTTGCTTCCCACAAATGCTGAAAATAAATCTTTTATTGATGAATACACCGTTTTAATAAGTGGTGTATGCTCCATAGCACTGTCAAACATGATAAACAAAGGGCGTAAAATGATTGACGAACCAAGCAAGCCCATTAAAAAAATTAATCCCAAAGCAGAACCAAGTACTATGAAGGGATCCACCACCGGACTTACAATTACACCAAAAATGCTAAAGAAAGATCCTACTAAAACAACAAGGCTATATACGACATAGGCTGTGATTACAACTGGAACAGTGATAATTAATCCTTGAATAAAATAACGTAAAATTTTGTTCATTTGTTCGAATTTTAATTGGTAACAAAATTAATCAAATAATTCGTTGCTACCCCTTTATTTGATTCTGTAGTTCCTGCGCCTTGCGAACAATTTATCTATTTACTAAAACATTTCTTATCTTTACTAAAGGTAAAAGAAAGCACTATTTTTGTTTGATATGAAAAAATTTACGTTAATACTTTTTTACGTTTTTTTTTATTTTCTAGGTTTTGCACAAATACCTGCTGGATATTACAATAACGCAGCCGGAAAGACAGGTGATATATTACGTGCAGCTCTCCGTGATATTACCAAACTGGGGCATGTCAAGCTTCCTTATACCAGCACCTCATTTGATGTATGGGATGCTTATGCAGTAACGGATGTACGTCCTGCTCCAAACACTACAATTATATGGGATATGTACTCCGATATCCCCAACGGGTCAAATTATACTTTCACTCTTTACACCAACCAGTGCGGAAGTGCAAGCGCAGAAGGCGATTGTTATGCCCGTGAACATTTAACACCTAATTCATGGTGGGGAGGAATAGACAATCTTGCTAATCCCCAATATACCGATCTTCACCATCTTTTCCCTGCCGATCAATATGTAAATAATAAGAAAAGCGCGCACCCGCTGGGACAGGCAACCACACCAACATGGACATCCTCCAATGGCAGCAAAATAGGGCCTTGTTCCTGGCCGGGATATACAGGAACCGTCTTTGAACCTATTAATGAATATAAGGGAGATTTTGCACGTGCTACATTTTATATTGCTGCCAGATACATGGATAGTTTGAGTATTTGGGTAACCAGATATTCATCCACTGAAGCACAATATGTAATAAATAACACAGGTAATAATTTCAAACAATGGTATATAGATATGCTGATTGCATGGAGCAACAACGATCCTGTGAGCCAGAAAGAAATTGAACGTAATAATGTTATTTATTATAATACCCCCCAAAACAACAGAAACCCTTTTGTTGACCACCCCGAATATGTATGTGAGATTTGGTCATCCCAAAGCTGTACCGATGCGCCTTCTATCACTAACATTGTAAATAATCCTGTCTCTCCTAACTCTACCAACACGGTATCCGTAACTGCCAATGTCACAGACAACGGATCTATAACTTCTGTTAAACTGCAATGGTGCACCGATGGGACAAGTTTTGGAGATACAATAACCATGAGTGTGAACGGGGCACCTAACTATATCACAGCAACTTCTATTCCTACCAATGCTGGAGGAACAACCATATATTATACAATAACTGCAATTGATGACGAGAGTAATACAACTACTTCACCCGTTCAGAACTATACGATTCTAAAGGACGAGCCAACCAACCATGCTAGTGTTTTTACATGTGATACCGCTACAAGCTCATCTATCACCCTCACATGGACAGATGCCAACGGTGGACCCGCTCCCGATGGATACTTAATAAAATCAAGCAGTATAAGCTATGCTGCTATCAACGACCCTATAGATGGCACTACTGAAGCAAATAGTACATTTATACATAATGTTATCCAGGGAACGCAAACCTATACCTTTACAAGTTTATCTCAATCAACTACTTATTACTTCAAAGTTTTTCCTTACACGAATTCCTTAACAAATATAAATTATAAAACTTCTGCGACTGTCCCCTCAACAAATTGTGCAACCACAGCTAAATTAGGCTGTGCAACAGATCTTATCATTTCAGAATATGTAAGAGGAACGAGTTTTAATAAATATATTGAGCTCTATAATAATACAGGCGCCTCAGTTGATCTCTCAAACTATAGTTTACAACTTTTTACAAATGGTTCGCCAACTGTTTCAACAAATAATGCATTATCCGGCACCTTAAATAACCAGTCAACAATAGTTTACCAGCATTCTTCCGCAACAATATATGGCGGAACAACAACGAATAATACTGCGTTAACTTTTAACGGAGATGACGCTGTTGCATTATTTAAGATTTCAGACTCTTCTTATGTAGATATTTTTGGAAAAATTGGTGAAGACCCGGGTACAGCATGGACAAGCGGAGCTTTTACTACATTAAACAAGACTTTGGTCAGAAATAGTTCAGTAACAACCGGTATTATTACAAATCCAACATCCTGGTTTCCAACCTTGTCGACAGAATGGACTCAGTATAATACTGATGATGTAACCCACTTGGGCGCTCATACTATGGATTGCCCCTCCTGCTCTTCACCTATAGTAAATTCTACCTCTCTTTCATTTTCTGCAGTTACTCAATCATCTATAACTATTAACTG
>JAIOQD010000350.1:0-984 GCA_021413595.1 Bacteroidota bacterium
TTACTTTATTTCCTTTTCCTGTTTTTATCCCTATTTATTTAGTAAATTTGTAATAAATACATAGTGTTATAAAATGGAATCGATAATAATAAAACCAAAAAACAAAAAAGCTTTGTCTTTTTTGAAACATTTGCTCGCCAGCCTTAGCGATGTGGAAAGTATTGAAGTAATCAAAGTTCCGGAAAATCTTGTAGCGAAAAGCATTAGTAGTGGGCTGAAAGATGTTAAGGAAATATTGTCCGGTAAAAAAAAGGGGAAATCTCTTAAACAACTACTTAATGAAGATTGACATAATAACCACTAGTACCTTTGATAAGGAATATAAACGGTTAAAGAAAAAGTATCGTTCACTTCCCTCCGATTTGGCTTTATTTGAAGAAGAATTGCTATCAAACCCTGAATCAGGAACTGACTTAGGCAGTAATGTTCGGAAGATTCGGCTTGCTATAAAGGCAAAAAATAAAGGCAAAAGTGGCGGGGCAAGAATTATTACATATACCGTAATAGTGAGTATTACAAGCAAAACAATTTTGCTTGTTACCATTTATGACAAAAGCGAAATAGATTCTATTACTGATGCAGGAATAAAACAAATCATTCGTGATAATGGTTTTTGAATTAAGAAGTGAAAATTACTTAATGTAATGCAATTGTCGCATTAGGAAAGATTTTATCAATATTTTAGTCCTATTGGAACAAATAAAAAATATAAAAATCTGTGATACCATTGTGATACCATTTTTGACTACTCTTTCAAACACTCAATAAATTAAGTTATTCTAGGAATTGAAAAAAGTCCTAGTCGGACAACAGAAAAAAACAAATAATCCCTTGTAAATTAAGAACTTACAAGGGTTTTTTGTTTTGTTATGAAATGAAGTCAATCCGAAAATAAGCGGATTTGGTTTAATTTCCACTTTATCCAAAAAGTACAATTTAGTGAATTAATAGAACGTGATTGCAGAAACATTTTTTATAAAAGAC
>JAIOQD010000350.1:989-1533 GCA_021413595.1 Bacteroidota bacterium
ATTTTTTATAAAAGACACCTTAAAATCAAGAAATTAAAACAAAAAACATGAAAAGATTATTTATTCTGATTAGCGTATGCTTTTGTATGAATACAAATGCTCAAGTATGTTTTAACGCTGCAACCAACTTTGCAGTTGGCAGCACCCCTACTTCAGTTACGAATGCTGATTTTAATGGTGATGGGATAATTGATTTAGCAGTGGCTAATAATACTTCCGCCAATGTATCGGTATTAATGGGTACTGGTAATGGCAATTTTGGCAATGCTGTCAATTATATAGCAGGTACCGGTCCTATTTCAGTTATAAGTACAGATTTTAATGGTGACGGTAAAATGGATTTGGCGGTAGCTAATTTAAATTCGAATAATGTGTCTGTATTCTTAGGTACTGGAACAGGCAGCTTTGGTGCTGCCACCAATTTTTCGACAGCTAATTTCCCTCGCTCTGTGACGAGCGCTGACTTTAATGCCGATGGGTATGCTGATTTGGCGGTAGCTACTAATTCATCAAACAATGTGTCAGTATTATTGGGTACGGGAAG
>JAIOQD010000351.1 GCA_021413595.1 Bacteroidota bacterium
TTTATTCCTTAATTGGATTGTAGGACCAATACTGATGTTTATATTGGCTCTTGTTTTTTTGCAAGGTTATCCTGAATATATGATCGGCTTGATTTTAATTGGGCTAGCCCGTTGTATTGCAATGGTTATTGTTTGGAATGAATTAGCAGAAGGAAACAGAGAATATGCAGCAGGTTTAGTAGCATTAAACAGTATTTTTCAGGTTTTGTTTTATAGTATTTATGCGTATGTATTTATTACTATTTTGCCTCCTTTGTTTGGTATTAAAGGTTTAGAAGTTGATATTACAATTACTGAAATTGCAATAAGTGTAGGAATATATTTGGGAATTCCATTCGCAGTTGGAATTATTAGTCGCTATACACTTATTCAAATAAAAGGTTTGGACTGGTTTCAAAATAAATTTATTCCGTTTATTTCTCCCGTTACATTAATAGCGTTGCTGTTTACAATTATTGTAATGTTTAGTTTAAAAGGGGGATTAATTGTTCAGATTCCATTTGATGTATTCCGTGTTGCGATTCCATTAGCTATTTATTTTGCTATTATGTTTTTGTTGAGTTTCTTTTTGAGTAAGAAAATTGGAGCAGATTATTCAAAAAGTGCATCAATTTCGTTTACTGCCTCAGGTAATAATTTCGAATTAGCAATTGCTGTTGCGATTGGTGTTTTTGGAATTAATTCAGGACAGGCTTTTGTTGGTGTAATTGGCCCATTAGTTGAAGTCCCGGCTTTAATCGCGTTAGTGAATGTCGCATTTTGGTTGCGAAATAAATATTATTTGATAAAATAATTATTGTTACTATGAAAAAGGTATTATTTGTTTGCGTAGAAAATTCTAATCGAAGCCAAATGGCAGAGGCTTTTGCTAAAATATATGGTAAAGGAAAGCTGGAAGCATATAGTTCTGGCTCACGTCCATCAGGAATAATAAATCCGAAAGCAATCGCAGCTATGAAAGAATTAGGATATGATTTAACCACCCATCAATCAAAATCATTAGATGAGATTCCCTCAATTAAATATGATTATGCAATAACAATGGGCTGTGGAGATGAATGCCCTTTTGTGATGGCGGAACACCGTGAGGATTGGAAATTAGATGATCCTAAGCATTTGGAACCAACAGAATTTAACAAGGTTCGTGATGAAATTGAAAGAAGAGTAAAGGAGCTAATTGAAAAAATATAAATAATTGTGATGTAAAAAAACTTATTTTTTTACATCACAATATTACCATCTCTCATCACTAACTTCCGGTCGGCCATATTTGCAAGCTCTTCATTGTGAGTAACAATTACAAATGTTTGGTTGAATTTTTTACGAAGTGTGAAAAATAATTGATGTAATTCTTTTGCTGTAGCTGAATCTAAATTTCCTGAAGGCTCATCTGCCAATACTACTGCTGGGTTATTAATTAATGCTCTTGCAACGGCTACACGTTGCTGTTCCCCTCCCGAAAGTTCATTGGGCTTATGATTCATTCGCTCTGCTAATCCTAAAAAAGTAAGTAATTCTTTTGCTTTCTCTTCTGCCACCGATTCTGATGTGCCGGCAATAAAAGCCGGAATACAAACATTTTCAATGGCTGTGAATTCAGGAAGTAAATGATGAAACTGAAAAACAAAGCCAATATTTTTGTTTCTAAATTCCGCTAATTTTTTATCATTAAGTGTCGAAATAGTAGTGTTGTTTATTTCTAATGTGCCACTGTTTGCTCTGTCCAATGTACCTAAAATGTGGAGCAGTGTTGTTTTTCCGGCACCAGAAGCACCTACGATTGAAATTATTTCACCTTCTTCAATTGTAAGAGTAACACCTTTTAAAACGTTTAATGTTTCGTATGATTTATGAATATTGGTTGCTGTGATCATTAAATTGTAAAATTGAATTAGGTTCTTTCTATACTTAGTAAAGATAATTGAAATAATAGTATAATTTTAACTGAAAATTTATTTGAGTTAAAATTTTGAGAACCTTGTAATGGGTAATTAATGGTTTTATATAAAAACTTAAAAGTGATAGTTGAACAATAAATTACTTTCAAAATCGTTTTGAATATGATTCTGGTATGTTTATTGACTCTTCAAAAAGATCAAATTATTTTTTCAATTGAAAATGGGTTTGTTTTAAGTATGGAAAATATTACTTCAAATGCATCTTATAAGTAAGAAATGGACTTTAGCAAGGTTTTATTTGTAAATTTTATAATTTTAAAAGCATGAAAATAGGAGTTTTAGGTACAGGAATTGTTGGTAATACCATCGCTTCAGCATTAATTTCCAATGGTCATGAAGTAAAAATGGGTAGTCGTTCAGCTGAAAATGAAAAAAATATTGCTTTTGTTGCGAATGCTGCCACTAAAAATGCCAGTGCAGGTTCCTTTGC
>JAIOQD010000352.1 GCA_021413595.1 Bacteroidota bacterium
TTTCACCGGGTTCAGCTTCCTGGTTATGGACTTTTGGCGATGGAAGCCCTTCTTCAAGCCTTCAAAATCCTGCTTACAAATACAGTGCCCCAGGGACATATAATGTTACTTTAACAGTAAATTCAATAGATGGCTGCTCCGATATCGCAAATGGAACAGTATATGTTCTCCCTGCCCCAACTGCTGCATTTCTGCAAAGCAGCACTGTTATTTGTAGTGGAGGTTCAGTAAATTTTACGGATGCATCGCTTAATGCGGTAGAGTGGATTTGGAATTTTGGTGATGGAAGTACGTATTCGGGAAATGCTCCTCCTACTCATATTTATTCGGATCAGGGAGTTTACAATGTTTCTTTGACGGTTAAAAATGTGTTGGGTTGCTATGACGATACAGTAATTATTGCTGCTGTGGATGTAAATTTACGCCCAGATGCTGCATTTCAGATTACCACCACCGAAACCATTCTGATGGGTACTGATGTTACATTGGAAAACAACAGTATCAACTATAATTCATGGCTTTGGGATCTCGGAAATGGGGTACTTGATTCGGCCAATTTTAATACCACGGCTGTTTATAATAATCCGGGGTTTTATACCATCACATTGTATGCTATTTATGGCCCGGGCTGTTTAGATAGTATGTCGATAGGACTTACTGTAAATGATATTGAGGTTATTTTTGTTCCGGATGCCTTTACTCCTAACGGGGATCATATTAATGACGTATTCTATGTTTCCGGCAATGGATTGAAGGAATTCAAATTGTATATTTTTGACAGATGGGGTGAAGAGATCTTTGAGTCGGATGATATAAATCAAGGTTGGGATGGAAAAGTTCAGGATAAATTAGTTCCACAAGGTGTTTATTCCTACCGCATTATTTACAGGAAAAACTCCACTCCAGCTGATAAACACATCAAAATAGGTGCTTTGCTGCTATTGAAAGAAGAATTTTAAGCTGCATACCGCTTGTCATCCCGAACTTTTGTGACCTGTTCTTCGCAGTAGGAGGGATCTTCTTATACCATTTCTTATTATAAAACAGTCCAATTGTTTTGAATTATGGGCAGTTCTAAAAATTAAAAAAAATAACCACTAAGACACTAAGTTCAAAAGCCTCACAGAGAATTCCTTAGTGTTTCTGAGTGTTCTATTGCCTTAGTGGTAATGTTTTTGTTTTGATAATGAATTTTTGGAACTGCCCTTATCTTTTCGAACGTTTTAAACTTTGGAAAAGATTTATTCGCAATTTTAATAACCTGAGTTCGATTAACCCCAATTACTATTAGGCATAAAAATAGTTCAAAAACCTTCTAATACCATTTCTCAATATCTTTTAGTCCTGAGCAGCTATACCTTACAGGTTTTTCAAAACCTGTAAGGTATAATTTACCCGAACAAAAATGATTGGACTAATGCATATTAAGTGTTGGTATAATTTTTTTTTATAGGTGATTTGTAAGATTTACTCTTGAAAAATCTCTAATGCGTAGCATTAGAGATTTCCACACAAACATTTAGCTACATTATAATATTGACAGCAGTTGCAGCCCGAATTCCATTTATAAAATTACTCAATGCGTAATTTGGGATTAATAAATATTTAGTATTTAAGTATTGTTGCTATGGAATGAAAGCGCAACGCACATATTTCGACAGGCTCAATATGACCGTGCGCTTCAGTCTGAGGCCTGTCGAAGACTTTGCGTGAGTTGGAAATGCTCTAATAATATCAAAATTTGTAGTGTTTTAAATCGAACTCAGGTTAGTAGGCTTTGTATAAGTTTATTGAATTTTGGAGTAATAAATAAAGGCAAAAACGGGTCAGGTTTTTCAAATATTGGGCTGTTCGTATGTTTTTTGTGTTTCATTATCAGTTATTTATGATTATTTTAGTACTATGTGATACAAGGTACTGTTTTTTGTATTAGATTTGCAGTGTCAATTATTGAGAATTACAAATTGTTGAATCAAATTTTAAGATTAAACAATAGTTCAGCAAAGTAATTTGAATTGGTTTTATAAAAACATAATTATAAAATGATGAACATTGAAAATACAAAAGCGCAAATGAAAAAGGGCGTTCTCGAGTTTTGCATTTTGTCGGTACTTTCAAGTGGGGATCATTATCCCTCCGAAATAATAAACAAAATGAAAGAAGCAAAACTTATTGTAGTGGAAGGGACGCTTTACCCATTGTTAATGCGCCTAAAAAATGATGGCTTATTAAGTTATCGCTGGGAAGAATCTACATCAGGCCCCCCGCGTAAATACTATAAACTTACTCCTGTAGGTGAACAGTTTTTGAAAGAATTGGAATTAACCTGGAATGAGCTGGTAGGTGCAGTAAATAAAACAACTCAGAAATAACAATTTAGCAATTAAGCTTTATACAGTTTAGCAATTTAAACAGTAGGCAATTTAAAGGATGGAACTCACAGCTTCAATAAAAAACACAAACATGTTTTTGACCTAAATGCCGCGTTAGGGATTGCAACGAAAATCCTTCCTTCGCCAGTTGGCGAAGGAAGATTGAAGTGAAAAGCCCGCCCTTTCTTGTTTAAGAAAGGAACGCCCAACAAATTTTAAAGGACGCAAAAAAATTAAACTCATAAAAATTAAAACCCAAAGAAAATGA
>JAIOQD010000353.1 GCA_021413595.1 Bacteroidota bacterium
CCGGTAAAACTCCAAGCACACCGATTTCAGAACAGTTAGGAATACTGCCTAATGGCGGTGGCGAAGGAAAAAGACAACGGTATGTTGGGCCAGTATGCCCATCGCTACCGGTATAATTTAAAACAGAAACCTGCCCTTCGAATTTATAGATGGAACGAGAGATCAGTGGCTTGTTCAATAATACGCATGCATCATTTACAAGATACCTTGTTGCGAAATTGTCAGTTCCATCGATAATAAGGTCGTATCGCGAAAAAAAATCAAGTGCGTTTTGATTATCAAGTGGAACAGGATAAGAATTAAATTTTACGAATGGGTTTTGTTTGGAAAGCCTCGAAATAGCAGCTTCCGTTTTTAATTTCCCGATATCTTCCACAGAATAAAGAATCTGCCTTTGTAAATTAGACTCTTCCACTTTATCAAAATCGACAATGCCAATTTCGCCAATACCCATTGCCGTAAGATATTGTAATGCAGGGCAACCTAAACCGCCAGCACCAATTACCAATACTTTAGCGCTTTTGATTTTCTCCTGACCTCCCATCCCTATTTCCGGAAGCAGCAGATGACGTGAGTAGCGAGCTATTTCTTCTTTGTTTAACATTTAACTTTACTATCAATTTTAAAATTCAAACAATTTACTAATTTATCCTCCAGCAAATGGAGGCAAAAAAGCAATTTCATTTCCTTCTTCAAGAAGGTGATTGTCTTTT
Organism: Bacteroidota bacterium; assembly: GCA_021413595.1. GTDB lineage: Bacteria > Bacteroidota > Bacteroidia > 2-12-FULL-35-15 > 2-12-FULL-35-15 > 2-12-FULL-35-15. The sequence goes on from JAIOQD010000353.1 coordinate 714, forward strand.
ACCAATTTTTTATTTACAGAAATCAAAAATACAGAATCCTTTAATTGAGGGTATTCACAAATAATTTTCTCTTTCACTGATAGAACATCTGTGCAATCATTTACAACCAATTTAGATTTTCCAATCAAATCAGCTAAAGAACCAAAAAACCTAATATGGATGTTCATAGTGCAATTCTTTTTGTTGTTCTAATTCTTCGGGTGTATTAATATTCACAAACAATTTATCATTATAAAATTTTTGCTTTTTAGTAATGAAAATTTCTTTGGTAATAAAATATTTAAAGATGTTTTGAATTTTCAAATCCTTATTCATGATTAAATTATAGATTTGATCAGACGTTTTTTTTGTATAAACAGCACATAAAGGCTCAACATTTCCATTATAAACCGGAACAGTAATGTCAGCCTTACTTGTGTTTTCAATGATGTATTTAATCAAATCACTGTTGATAAAAGGGATGTCGCAACTAACCACTATGTTGTTTTCCGTTTTACTATTCATAAGCCCTGTATAGATCCCTCCCAAGGGGCCGCAGTCTTGTATCTTATCCTTAATTACTTTGTATCCTAAGTTATTGTAATTATCGTTGTTGGCAATAATTATAACTTCGTTCACATTGGGTAGCACTGCTGCAATAATATGGTCTATAAATCTTTTTCCATTCAGTTTAACTATTCCTTTATCACTGCCCATTCGTGAACTCTTTCCACCGGCAAGTATAATAGCTGTAACATTTTTTTTGATCATTTATTTTCTGCTGTTAAAAGTTTTATACTTGCAATAACCAATACTAAAGAAAGTATTGTTTTCAAAGCTTTGGCACTTAAAAATTTTCTGCCAATATATGCACCTGCCATTCCTCCTGCTATTGCTATCATTACCCAATTATAGATATTATCATCAATTACCGTTCCTTTTGACAACAAACCAACTAGTCCTGCTATAGAATTCAGAAAAATAAACAAAGCTGAAACAGCAGCTGTCTGCTTCATATTACCCCAATGCAATAATAAAATTATGGGACTTAAAATAATGCCCCCTCCAATTCCAATCATTCCTGAAAGTAAGCCAATAATAGCCCCGATAACAAGTGCCCACAACCAATTAAGCTCTTTAACTGTATCACTCTCTTTACCAATAATACCAAGCAGACGAAGTATGGGGAATATAAGAAGGAAACCAAGAATTCTTTTATACGTTAATTCATCCAAAGTAATATATACCCCAATAAAAGATGCTGGAATGGAGGTGATAATGAAAGGTAACAAGAGTTTCCATGTAAAATGACCACCTCTGTAAAATTGAAAAAAGGCAATAAAAGAAACGAAAATATTCATCACAAGCGAGGATGATTTCATGATGGAAGGATTGAAACTAAATAATGCCATTAAAGCCAGATACCCACTGGCACCACCATGTCCCACCGATGCATATAAGAAAGCAACAATAAAAAGCAAAGGAAGAAATAACCAAATCAGATTGTGCTCAGGCATAGTATTAATTTTTGATTTTGGATTTACCAATTCCCAAATTATAAAACTCTGAAATTACTTTTATTTCCTTAAAATCCATCTCATTAAATTTATGGATTGTTTCGTTCTGATTGCTGAATAAATCAATGATTTTTTTGCTTAATCATGAATAGTTCATTCAATAGATTATTTCACAAATGTGAAAAAAAAGAAGCTCAAAAAAAATGACAATTATCATACTTTTTGTTTTACTAAAGCCCCGGCAATTTGTGAACTTCAACCAATTGCCCGGCTTTTATATTTTCGCTTTCTTCGGGTAAATAAATAAGGCAATCAGCTGATGCGAATGAACTTAAAATATAAGACTCTTGGCCTTTTAGTGGAATAACGGTATTGCCGGCAATTTTACCTTTCAGAAAAAAAGAGAGCCCCTTTTTTTTAAGATAATCGGATGTAATAGGCATTTCAATTGCAGCTCCCATTTCTTGATAGGGAATAGTAAATCCCATCATTAATCGTATTGCAGGATAAACATATTCATAAAAACACGTTAGTGCGGATGCCGGATTACCTGGCAATCCAAAGATAAATGTATTTTCATTATTTCCGAAAAACAAAGGTTTACCCGGCTTTTGAGCGACCTTATAAAATAAAGTA
>JAIOQD010000031.1 GCA_021413595.1 Bacteroidota bacterium
TGCTGAACGGGAGGGAAACTCCTCTTTCAAATGCCGGCTTAACTTTTATTATCAGTTGTAACAACTAAAAACTTAGAGATGCTCCAGAATTCTTCAGCATCAAGAATTTCAAGTTTTACAATTGAACTCGCTCCTTCAACAAATTTATATGAATTTGCTGGGTGGGATGTAACAAGACTCACTTTCCTTCCTTTAACAGGAATGTTTTTTATTTTTGTAATATCAATTTTTGCAAAACAATTAGGGCAAATAGTCTCATTTAATTCAATTACTCTCCCTAATCCAATAAAACCGCCTTCACTTGTAATTACTCCTTTACTTTTCAGCTCCTTTGTGGTTCCAACAATAAAATAAGCTGTGTTCAGTTTTTCTGTTTTTTGGTCCGAAACTTCTTTTTCTTCATTATATTTCGTTTTAAGATTTGCAAAATCAACATTAAGCCCTTCGAGTTTGGTTTTTAAATCTGTAATTTCAGATTCCTTTTCAATAAGTTGATTTGTAAGATTGGTAACAGCCAGTTCGAGAGCATCTACTTTTAAATTAGATGATTTTAACTTTTTAGTCAGGTTTGCGACTTTTTGTTTGTTCTTCCCTAAGAGGTCATATATCAATTGTATATCGCTGTTAATTTGATCCTTATTGGATTTTTTAAATTCAACACCATCGGAACTTGTTGAAATAATTTTTTCTTTGGATTTTATTTGATTTAAATTTTCCTGGATCTCATTAAATGATGTAATAAATTCATTCATAGCCGATTCTTTATCGATTATAAGAGAATCCCTTTCTTTTAGTTCAAGATTCATGCTCACGTTTACATGTGCCAGACTATCGGCCAAAGCAATTTGTTTTTTTTCTTCGCTATTACATGCAAATAAAGCGGTAATGCCCAATAATATTAAATATTTTTTCATAATAGATTTTTTTTAAAATGATTTGAATGCAAAGATAGACTTGTTTGACCCACATAAATGTTATATAATCTATTTAATTTAATCAGAGCCTGTTTAGAGCCTTTTTAGAGCCTTTTTTAATTTCAGTTAAAAAATGTTTTATAAAACCTCTAAGCACATAGAAACATAGAATAAGTCCAAATTCATTTTCTTATTTATAGCTCATATTGTTACGGAATAGAACTCCTAATTTGATGGTAAACCGCGCTAAAAAAAATATTTTGAGCTTAAAAACTCTCTTTCAAGGAAAATGCCGCGTTAGGGATTGCAGCGTAAATCCTTCCCTCCCGCTTTTTAGCGGAGGGAAGATTGAAGCGTAAAGCCCGCCAATTCTTTTTCAAGAATTGAACGCCCAAAAGAAATTTTTCAGAAAAATTATTTTTATTTTATTGATTGGACTCAGGATAGAAATAACATAGATGAACAATCAAATCAATATACTCAATAATTTATTCCACTACTACCCTTTTTGTGTAACGATAATTATTGTTATTACCCACCATCAGGTAAATACCCGGTTTCAGTATTTCTGGAAATGATAAAGAAAAATTACCTGCTTCAACAGTCACTGCTTTTTCTAAAACAGACCGGCCTAAAACATCATAAACAGCAATACTCAGGAATCTGATATCCGAATCCTTGGCAAACTTTCCATATAAAATACTGCCATCAAAAGGATTGGGGTAAATATCAAACACAGAAGCTTTATCATCTATTTCAGAAGAAGATGTGGATAAATTGGGGCCTGTAATACAAATATCAAAGGTGGTGCTGGCAGGTCCGATAGAACCAAAATCGTAAGTACGTATATAGTAGGTAGTTCCGATGGTTAAACCTGTTGTGGTAATGGATTCTCCTATTCCCGGACCTCCATTATCGGCACATTCAATTTCTCCGGAAGTACAGGAAGTATAAACACTAAGCACAGGGTCGAAATCAGTGGAAGGGTCCAATGTTATTACATGTGATGCCGATGTAGCTATGAATTTATACCATACATCCTGTAAAGCAGGACTGGCAAAGGGATCACAACTTGGTGCCGCTACACCACTTGCGGTAGCGTAGGCCATATCGCCCGGAGTATTCACACAGGTAGTATTAGGAGTAAGGAGCAGAGCTGCTGAACAATTGTCGTTGGTTGGGCTTATCACGTTTATGTTAATATATTCAGCGGTACTTTCATTGTTTATCTTATCGCAACTTGTTATAGCGTATGCAACACCCGGATAATTAGTAATGGTGATGGTATCTATATAGGTAATAATTGGATCGGGTGAAATAAATAATATCTGTTTGGCATTGGTAATATCCACAGGACTACCATCAGTGCTTCGGTATATTACAAAGTATTGAGCAGTATCGCCATCGGTTGCAGCAAGGGGCATCTGCCAGTTCAGGGTAACTGTTGTAGGTGTTGTAGCATACGTAACAGCAACCGGAGGCAATGGGTTTATAGCATCAATCCAAGGCATAGTGGGTATTAAACATTTGTATTTATTGAAAGAAGTAGTTAAAGAATCTGACAAACTTTTTAGGTTGTTTTTAATGGAAGAAGCATTGTAATAAACATTTCCCTGTGCCTTGAAATTTATCAAACGGGTGCTGTTGATCTGATCTAAAATATTATTGATGGCCCAATTGCCACCACTTGGATTTAACTGGTAAGAAGCCATTCCGGCATAACAATGTCTTCCATGGTTATTTGCCTGTGTACCCCACCAATCCACCAACGTGTTAAAATTCTGGTTAGTACCTATTTTCCAGTATAGTTGCGGGGCCACATAATCAAGACTTTGAGCGGTAAGCCATGCAATGGGATCACAATAAATTTCGCTGTAAGACGATAAACCGATGATTCCCGAAGGAACACCATTTTTCCATATTCCAAAAGGACCCACACCAAACTTCACCCACGATCGTATGGATTTTATACTGTCGTTTACCATTTTCACCAACAGGTTCACATTATCTCTGCGCCAATCGTTTTTATTGGTAAAACCTCTTGGATAGTTGCTATATGCCGCTGCATCGTCAAAGGTGGTACCATTTGCAGGGTAAGGATAAAAATAATCATCGAAATGGATGCCATCCACACTGTAACGGGTTACAATATCGGAAACGATCATGGTCACATAATCACGTACCTGTGGTAATCCCGGATTTAGTAATTGTAACGAATTATAGGTAACACACCAGGAAGGGTGCAAAACAGACACGTGGTTGCTTGCAATACTGCTGCTGCTGATACTCACCACAGCCCTGTATGGATTCAACCAGGCGTGAAATTCCATGCCTCGTTTATGCGCTTCATCGATCATAAAAACCAAAGGATCGAAACCTCCTGCAGGTGCCACTCCTTGTGTTCCAGAAAGCCATTGAGACCAAGGTTCATAAGGACTATTGTAAAAAGCATCACAAGATGGGCGCACCTGAACAAAAACTGCATTTATTCCTGATTTTTGAAGCTTATTAATGAGTGTGATAAATCCACTTTTGAGGGTGGTTACCGATTGTCCGGTACTGGTTGGATAATCGATATTAGAAACTGTTGCGATCCAGGCACATCTCAATTCTCTTTTTGGATAGAGTATTTGTCGGCTTCCATTATCCTGAAATGCAGCTTCCTCACTTATAGTATCCATCTTTTCTATTGAAAATGGAGCAGTCTGGTCAAATGGCATGTTAAAATCATACTGCTGCTGTGAAATTCGTGGCAAATATTACTAATTTCACAAATCTACTATTTTACAATTACTTTATTTGTAAAAAAAATCTCTTTTGTTACCCTTAACCAATATTGCTAACCCTTCAACCTTTTTAGTGTATTCAGTCCCGACACCCCAAACTTACAATATTGTTTAATTCAAAACAAATTTAATGTTTTACTCAAAGACAATCAAGAAAATAAATGCTGAACAAACCTATTTTCGACTAAGTGTAGAAGTACGGTGATGGCAGAAATGCAGGTGTTGCTGGCATCCTAAAGAGTTTTTGCGATGAAGGATCTTGTTCTTTTGAATGGAATAAGGGAACGCTTAAACTATATAAATTAAACGAGCTCAACAAGACCTAGCGTGGATGGTCTTATTGAGCTTGTTTGGAACTCTTGGTATGTAAAAATTTCTATTTTTTCTTTTTACCTTCTTTTTCTTGTCCAATAAAATCATAACGTTTCTTTTCAATGCCACCTTTAAGCATGATAAAAGATCCTTCAATTTCGTAATCAGTTATGGTTGCATCCCATTTGTAGGATGTTTTTTCTTCTGTATAATCAGAAGTGAAACTTAATTTATGCACATCAGCTTCATCTTCGGTATAGGTGGTATCCAATGTAACCTTATAAGGCATGGATGGAGCTGTAAGTTTTTCTTCCATCAGATCACATTGAACTTGACCTCCTTTTAATATTATTAAACTTGGAAGCGGTTTAGCAGTCCCTGTTTTTTTAACTTCTGTAAACTTTACATCATATTTTTTACCTTCTAAAAATTTATTTTTCTCCGGTTTTGCTTTTTGTGCAAAGCTACTTGAAACCAATAATAAACAAACCCCTAAAACTCCTGTTCTTAATGCGATGGTGCTGATCATATTTTTTATTTTAAATTAAAAAATTAAGGTAAAATTAGTTCTGAACCCGATCGATACAATTAATGTGCCTCAAATCAAAATTCTTAGATTTTATTACCTGTTGGGTTATCGAAAAAAAGTGGTTTTACAAAATATCCGTAATTCGTTTCCTGATAAAACGGAAAAAGAACATATTGAAATTTGCAGAAAATTTTACAAGCATTTCTGCGATCTTGTTGTGGAAAGTCTTAAAACTTTTACTATTTCAGAGAAAGAAGTGCTAAAGCGAGTAATTTGTATTAACCCTGAGCTGATCGATAATTATTTTAACCAAAAGAGAAGCGTTATCATTGCAGGAGGACATTATAATAATTGGGAGATATTTGCAGTGGCTGTTGATGCCCTTATTAAACACAAAACGGTGGGTATTTACAAACCACTCAGTAATAAGTACTTTGATGAAAAAATGAGAGCTACGCGGGGTAAATACGGACTTAAAATGATATCTACAAAAGATGTAAAAACTTTTTTTGATCAGCATATCAATGAGCTCACAGCCACCATATTTGGCACCGACCAATCACCTTCTAATCCTAATAATGCGTATTGGATGAAATTTTTGAATCAAGATACCGGAGTACTTTTTGGGGCAGAAAAATTTGCCAAGGAATACAATTATCCTGTTGTGTATGGTAGGTTAAACAAATTAAAACGCGGGCATTACAGCCTTGATTTTACTGATGTTACAGATACACCAAAAGAGACCGCTTATGGCGAGATCACTGAAAAAATCACTCTTTTATTAGAAAAAGATATTCAAGCAATTCCTCAATATTGGTTATGGACCCACCGTAGATGGAAACATAAAAGACCGGAAGGAAAATAAATCATATAAAAATGTGGAATGTATGGTTAGGTATAAAAATTGAGTAAAAATATCTAACGAGCAAACCCATAATTGTATGAAAAAGTTAATAGTGATCTTTGTAGCCATATCGATCATAGCAGCCTGCAAAGCTTCAAAAAAAACCGCTTTAGATAATACGGATCAAAAGGCATTGAGTTGTCCGGACAAAGAATTAACATTCAATAATGATATTAAACAAATTTTTGAAAAAAATTGTACCAAATGTCATAATAAAAATGAAAGAGCAGGATATAATTTCCATAAAGTTGAGTTTGTAAAAAAAGCAGCCAAATCGGGCAAATTATTAGGAGCAATCAAACACATGAAAGAATATGAGCCCATGCCGAGATATGCTCCATTTCTTAAACGTGCAGCCAAACTTGACCAGGAATATATTAGTAAAATTGAGTGTTGGATCAAAAGTGGAATGAAAGAATAATGGAACATATAATCCCACTTGCCGAAAGGATGCGTCCAACCAGCTTGGATAACTATATTGGTCAGAAACACCTCGTTGGTGAAGGGGCTATTATGCGCAATGCAATTGAATCTAACCTTCTTCCATCTATTATTTTATGGGGTCCCCCGGGTGTTGGGAAAACCACGCTTGCCAATATTATTGCTCATCAGTTAAAACGTCCCTTCTATGGGTTGAGTGCTATCAATGCTGGCGTGAAGGATATCAGGGAAATAATTGACAAGGCAAAAAGTAACAGTTTATTTGCTCAGAAAAATCCGATTTTATTTATTGATGAGATCCATCGTTTCAGTAAATCTCAACAAGATTCATTACTTGGTGCCGTTGAAAAAGGGATTATAACTTTGATTGGAGCCACCACTGAAAACCCTTCATTCGAGGTTATTTCAGCTCTTTTGTCCCGTTGTCAGGTATATATTTTAAAACCGCTGGAAAAAGAGGATCTGCTTGCAATGCTTGATCAGGCAATAAAAACAGACAGTATTTTAAAAACAAAGAACATTCGTATTCTTGAAGGTGAAGCTTTATTAAGGCTTTCGGGAGGTGATGGTCGGAAATTGTTAAACGTTTTTGAGTTGGTGGTAAATACAATTGGTTCTGATGAAATTGAAATAACCAACGAAAAAGTAACCAATATTGTCCAGCAAAATATAGCATTATACGATAAAGCCGGAGAAAATCATTATGATATTATTTCCGCATTTATTAAGTCTATTCGGGGCAGCGATCCCAATGCTGCTGTTTATTGGCTTGCCAGAATGATAGAAGGAGGTGAAGATCCTTTATTTATTGCCAGAAGATTAGTGATACTTGCTTCTGAAGATATTGGTAATGCTAATCCAACAGCTTTGGTGATCGCCACTAATTGTTTCCAGGCAGTAAACGTGATCGGCTTTCCCGAATCACGAATAATTTTATCACAAGCAGTAACTTATTTAGCTGCATCCGCTAAAAGCAATGCTGCTTATATGGCCATTAACAGTGCTATTGAAGCGGTAAAAAATGGCGGAGACCTACCTGTACCACTTCATTTGCGGAATGCTCCGACTAAACTAATGAAAGATATCGGCTATGGAAAAGAGTACCAATATTCACATGGTTACACCTCTAATTTTTCTAATCAGGAATATTTACCCGAGAGCCTTAGCGGAGTAAAATTTTATGATCCGGGAAATAATGCCAGAGAAAAAGAGATAAGAGATCATCTGAAAAAATTGTGGGGAGATAAGTATAAGTATTGAAGACTAGGAACCTAGAGTTTGATAACCTCAAATCTTGTGTCGGCACTCAGAGCCTGTCGAAAGGCGCAAAATAGCTTGTCCACATACTTCGTCAAGCTCAGCATGACTAACGCACACAATAACTCATCCAAAGAAAAACAGGAGTCCCTTACAAACTGCAAAATTATTCCAAAGAAATCAAATATTTTCACTATTTTTAAAACCCTATTGTCGCCTGATAGCTTAAAAAATGAAAAAAATATCCGTTTTAATATCTTTACTATTTTTTGTTCTTATTTTTTCATGCCGAAAAGAACTGGAAAAACCTTTTTGGAATACTGAGGTTTTGGCTCCCTTGATAAATGCTTCTCTCAACATAAATAACCTTCTCCCCGACTCCATTCTTCAAGCCAATGCAGATAGTTCAATGAAAATTGTTTTTCAAAATGATATCTATAAACTGGCTATGGATACAATTTTTAAAATACCTGATACCACACTAAGT
>JAIOQD010000354.1 GCA_021413595.1 Bacteroidota bacterium
TTTGAACTCCTCCATCCCTTGTATATGTGGAGTAATAACGGAACCAATTGGGCCGCTGTATGTTGTGCCATAGGCTTGGCCGCCAATGGTTTGATAAACCGGACAAACAGTGGAGCATGCACCACATCCAATACATGAAAGGGCCTCTCTCTGCTCAGGCTTGTCTAATAATAGAGAGCGACCGTTATCTAGCAAAATAACATACATTTCGCTTGGACCATCAACTTCGTCTGATTGTTTTGGGCCGGTATAAATGGTATTGTAAGCAGTCAGATGCTGTCCTGTTCCATAGGTTGAAAGTACCGGCCAAAATAGATCCAGATCTGCCATAGAAGGAATTATTTTTTCAATTCCTACAATAGCAATATGCACTTTCGGAAATGCCATCGACAGTACTCCGTTCCCTTCATTTTCCGTTACAGCAATTGCTCCGATATCGGCAATCAAAAAATTGCCGCCACTTACCCCAACATCAGCTTTCGAATATTTTTCACGTAATTCCCTGCGAACAAAATCGGTTATTTGTTCGGGGTTCCAATCAAGTGGTGTCCCCTTTTTTTCATTAAATGTTTTGGCTACATCTTCCTTTGAAAGGTGCATCGCAGGTGTTACAGTATGGAATGGTGTTTCTTTGCGTAATTGTAAAATATACTCTCCTAGATCCGTTTCAATCCCTTCTATTTCGTTTTTTTCGAGTGCCTCTTTCAGGTGTATCTCTTCCGAAACCATTGATTTCGTTTTTACAACCATTTTCGCATTTAACTTTTGCATAATCTGAAGCGTTTCTTTTATAGCCTCTTCAGCATCCTGCGCCCAAATAACTTTTCCTCCTCGTTTAATAAAATTAGCCTCAAATTCTACCAGGTATTTTTCAAGATTCTCAATTGATTTGTGCTTAATTCCGGCAATCCGTTTTTTTGCAAGTTCTAAATTGCTGAATTGATTTTTTCCCTCCACCACACTTTTATCATACCGCTCAATATTGTGCATTATTATTTTTCGATGGCTTACATCAGCTGCTTTTATTTCTGATGCAGCTAAAAATGCTTCTAATGTTTTTGACATAAATTGATTATTATACCCTTCCGCTTAATCAACTTACTATATTTATTTAGTGGAGTGGTGAGTAGGATTAATTATGTGATGTTAGTATTAATTTGTTATTTTATTAAATCTCGCTCAATATCGTTTAGTAAGATGCCTTCGCATATAGTTAGACTGGCACAATGAACAACTTACTCTCAATCAGAGTAAACTTGTGGTGAGTTCCGCAACTCTCTGAATCGAATCACCTAAGGCTATGGGCTGTAATTTTATTTCACTAACGTTACCTTCCCCTTATAATTATGTTGTATCGTTTTAATATCAGTAACATTGATAGAATAAATATACACATCTCTCTGAGCTAATTCTTTTCCATGATTTACTTTGCCATCCCAAGGCGTATTGATGTCATCAGAAAAGAAAACTAAATTACCCCAACGATCAAAAATACTCATTTCATATTTAATAATAAATACGCCTTTCCCTGAAAAAGTTTCATTTATACCATCGTCATTTGGTGAAAAAGAATTTGGAATATAAAATACAAAATCCGGTTCTATACTAATGTTTTGATAAGCAGTATCCAAACAGCCATAATTCGTATTTGTTATAAGCGTTATAGTATAGGTGCCGGTATCCGCATAGGTATGAGGAAGAGGCTTGGACAGGGAAGACGTATCCATATCACCAAAATTCCAATTCCAAAAATTAGTTCCGGTCGATACATCAGTAAATGAAATAATCGGGTTTATAATTGTTTCTGTTTTAGGTTCAACATTAAAACTGGCATCTGGTTTTGGATATACAGTGATGAAATTAATTTTGGATATCGTGCTAACACAGCCACTATCAGAAGTAACGGTTA
>JAIOQD010000355.1 GCA_021413595.1 Bacteroidota bacterium
GAAAGTTAAACCTTTCAAGTAAATTCTGCCCACTAACTTAGGATTGATGGCTCCATTTTCGTCTATCTTAAATTCGTCATTAAAATCGGAGTATCCCCAAATAGCAACACTTAATTCATCTCCAACATCAAGTAAATAATTATCAGAGGCTTTTAGTTGGTTGGCTTTATCATAAAACTTAATATTACTTTTTTTGAAAAACGAATGGCCGAAAATTGTTTCAGGTTCCTCAGGAACTGCATTTCTTCTTTTCAGGGCAATATCTTCTACTTCCTCTGTTTTCTGTTCTTCTGCGGATTTTTGTTCCTCTGCAGTTTTTTGTTTAGCATTTTTTTGCTCTTCAGACTGCTGTTTTCTACCCTCTTGCTTTAGGGGGGTAGTTGTATTATCGCCTTGATTCTTAAACTTCATCAATTGCTCAATTTGAGCATCGGTTGCTCCTCCCTTTTTCAGCTCCGCTGCACTGGGAATATCGGAAGGTTTTACATTATTTACATCCACACCGGGAGGTATATTTACGGGGGATTCTTGTGCGAATGAATTAAAGGAGAATAGTATGGTAACTATACAAGTAATGAAAAAATGTTTCATAATAAAATTTGATTTGCGCAAAAGTAAGTTTTAAAATTGATTTTCTGAATGTTTTTATATTTGGGTATTGGGGTGTTTTGTTTTGATGTTCTCTAGGTCTTTTTGTTTAATAATCAAATCATAGATTATCTCAATACAATCTCCACATCAGCATATCAGAAAAATTCGCTTACGCACTTCTCTTTCTTTTAATAATAATGTTAAATAAAGCTTTGAAGAAATATTTGGTATCTGTAGTATAGGGGTGACTTGTTTTTTCAACTAAATATTCACGTTCTGCTTGTAGTACACTTTTTACATTTCCTTTTCTGTTCAATGCTACATAAGGAGGGATGCATCCAGGTTTATGTTTTAACCTTAATTCCTGTAAATCCTTTGGAATATCCTGAAAATATCGCTGGCTAATTGGCCGAACTCCAACTAATTTTAATTCTCCTTTCAAAACATTGATTAATTGTGGTAATTCATCAATCCAATATCTACGCATAAATTTCCCCCAAGGGGTAAGTCTGAAGTCATTAGCAGGCTTACCGGATTCCGCATACCCATTAATTTTTAAGATATACCCATGCAAATACTCGGCATAAGCATGCATGGTTCTCATTTTATAAACACCAATTATTTCCCCATTTTTACCAATTCTGGGCATCTTATATAATGCCCCATAGCTAGGATTCATGTCGAATACCGGATCTTTTATTTTTTTTGCAACAAAATAGGTTAAACCATTAATATTTTCATAATCAATAATTTCAAAGCCACAGCATACCAATCTACCAAGCACTTCTGCTTTGGATAGTAGCCTGTTTCTTCCTCTAGTCAATAAAAAATATATTTTTTTTAAACCGACTATTTTTGGAGAAATCCTGTTAAAAATAAACTCAAAAGCAAAATAAATACCACCGACAATTGGTATTTTTCCTATTGGCATTCTATTCATTCTACTTGAAATTGTTTCAAAACATCCTATATAAATCCCTCCATTATCTAACTTGGAATTTACCGCTTCAAAAAATTTATTGACGAAACGGATATCATTTGTTCTACTTAAATTAACAATACAATTGGGTTTTGAATTGTTATTTAATATATTAAAAATATTAGTCGATGAAAACACAAACGTCTTTTCAGATTCAATATCAATATATTTTGAAAAATAGTCATAAGCCTTCTTTCCTGATTTTTCAATAATTAAATTTTTCATCTAAAATAATTTCCCCTATTCATCTGGATTCACATTCTGCGACCACAAATATCTAAGAATTTACAAAAAAAATGGCCTATCATTAATTTTTATTTTACCAACATCCGTTTAATCTGATTTTTTAAGTTTTGAATGAAAAGCTCTTTATACCAAGGGATTATTTCGTCTGTCCACCGTTGCGGATGAAATGTCATCATTACCTGTCCTGGAAAATCATCTTTCTTAAGGTCATTTATAATATCAAAAGTGGTTCTATAAGTTCTTTTCAAAAAATCAGGATTGTTACACCCATTTGTATCCATAGCTTTATCACGAATACTCACCTTACCTCCATCCCACCGTCTACCTGTATCCGTTAAATAGAATGTTTTATTAAAATCAACATCGAAATAGGGTTCAGCATTAATTCCTAATTTCCGATAATCATACTTTTGCCATATATTGCGGTTATCAAATTTAGATAATGGGCTTCCATGCATACAAATTGTAGTAACGGGAACTATTTTACGGAACATTTCCAGATTTATGCAAAATTCATCATACGCTTTATCAACATTACCTTTAGAAGTATCCATTGTTTCGTAATGGTAACCTATTTCATGTCTTAAAAACTTAACAAATTCCTCTCCAACAAGTGAACTGCCAATTCTTTCTTTTTTTTCTATGTCAATGTACATAGAATTAGCCGAAACGTTAATTGGTAATTTATTGTTTTTTTCAGAAACATTTACAACAATTAATTTATCTGTATTA
>JAIOQD010000356.1 GCA_021413595.1 Bacteroidota bacterium
TCCGGAATTTATTTGTATGGTGGCTTAGAACTTCAGGATAATAATCTTCATATGGATGATAACTCAACTTATAACGGGATTGATTTTTATAATGTAGATGTTAATTGTAATGGAATTATTGGAGAAACGATTATTGGTTTAAATTATAAAAGCATTTCCAACGACCTTGATTTTGCTTGTATTATCGGTGAATGCGATGGTTGTTTGGATGGTACAGATCCATCAGATGGTGTTGTCCGGTCAGATTGTGCAAATTTGAAAAATTATTATAATTTAAATATTAATCAGGTTTTTAATTTGTTTTATTTCAATTCTTCAGGAACAGTTGAAATTCACACTGATTTACCAATGCAAAATTACCAGAATATGCAAGGCCTGGATGAACCAAATGAATATGTTTTGGCCTATCACATTTATTTCGATACGTTGTATAGCGGCTTTATTACAGTTCAGCCTACCGGAGGTTATCCTTACGATTATGATGATTTCAAATTTTCAGTGTCAGAACCCAGTAAATTAAGCATAAGTATTAGTAACATTAATTTGTTGGATTTAGTGGCTCGCATAATTGATCTTGCGGGAAATGTAGTTGGCTCAATTGTTCACAGTGATGGTGGTGCTAGTATAAATTTCACACAAGAGCTTAATGCAGGTGATTATTTTTTAGAAATTTATGGCGTTCCAACTTCCATTAGTTATTTATCACCATATAATTTTAAAATACAAAAAACTTCGGTTGTTTCTGTACTTGAGAATTCGGAAAACGCTAATAAAATAGTTGTTTATCCAAACCCTGTTAAAAATCAATTAACCATTGATATTGAAAATTCGGATGAAATTTTGAATGTTGAGATTTTGAATCCTCTTGGGCAAATAGTATATAGATCAACATTTTTAAATGCAAAAACAATTGTAAACATGAATCAATTTTCGGAGGGACTATACATTATAAAATTTGATTCTGAAAGATCTCATAATATCAGAAAGTTTGTAAAAGAGTAATTCCTAATCACTATTTCGTAAATCAGTTTTTAAGATATTGCGAAGGTCTTACAGAGTGATAAATATCATTATAATCTTTGCTACAAATCATTACTTGTAATGTAGTTTATTGTGATATTTGGCAAAATTTAATTTTTGTTTTTCGTATTTTCATTTATACGGTGTAAATTCATTTTTATTTGTATGTTAAAAGTACTAATCAGCGGTGGAACCGGCCTTGTGGGTAAGCACCTAAGTGAAAAATTAAGGAAAAAAGGATACGCTGTTGCTGTTTTGAGCAGAACAAGCAAAAAAGACGTGGACATACCCACTTATTCCTGGGACATAGAAAAAAAAGAAATTGATCAGGAAGCTATCGAAACCGCTGATTGTATTATTCATCTTGCAGGTGCTTCTATTGCAGAAAAAAGATGGACAGCAAAAAGGAAACAGCTGATCATTGACAGTCGGGTTAAATCAGGTCAGTTGATTTTTGATAAAGTAAAAGAAAATAAAAATCAACTTAAGGTTTTTATTTCGGCATCAGCAATTGGGTATTATGGCGCGATCACATCAAACAAGATTTTTACTGAAACCGACCCTCCTGCTAATGATTTTTTGGGCGAAACATGCAAACAATGGGAAGGGATTATAGATAAATTTGAGGAATTAGGAATAAGAACAGTTAAAATACGGACTGGGGTTGTGCTCTCAGAACAAGGTGGAGCATTAGAAAAAATGACCAAACCCATAAAAATAGGGATTGGTTCAGCATTGGGCAGCGGGAAACAATACATACCATGGATCCATATAGATGACTTATGTGGTATTTATATCAAAGCAATTGAGGATTCCCAAATGAGAGGTGCGTATAATGCAGTAGCACCAGACCATAAATCCAATATAGGTTTTATAAGAATTTTGGCACGTGTACTTAAAAAACCTATTTGGCTACCAAGTGTTCCTTCCATGGTGTTAAAAATACTTTTCGGGAGTATGTCCGCAATAATTTTAAAAGGTAGTAGGGTTTCCTCAGAAAAAATTAAAGCGGCCGGGTATAATTTCTTATTTCCTGATTTGGAAAGGGCATTGATTGATTTATGCAGAAAGAATTAAACGTGCCGTACAATGATTTTTAAAATTAGTTAAGGAATTTAGTTGAAAAGGTTGATTAATTAACCTCTTGAAGATAAGACATAATAGGATAGCAAAATTATTAAATCAACGAACCGAGCTATGAAAAGAGAAATCAAGTGCAACAAAATCATTCAAATTTTAATTCTATTTATTTTTATGTCAACAACAGTTACAAAATCGCAATCAGTCCAGACTGTTCCTAATGTGGATTTAAAAAAGTATTCGGGCAAATGGTATGAGGTAGCATCCTATCCTCAGCGGTTTCAGAAAGGTTGTAATTGTACAACTGCTGATTATACATTGAGTGATAAGGGGTATGTGAT
>JAIOQD010000357.1 GCA_021413595.1 Bacteroidota bacterium
GCGATTTTATCATTCACATTGGCTACCGCCTTTAATACTCCTTTTCCAAGGTAAACCGACTTGTCACCGTCGCGAAGATCTACTGCTTCATGAACACCAGTGGATGCTCCTGAAGGTACTGCCGCACGGCCCAAAATGCCATTTTCGGTGATTACATCAACTTCTATGGTTGGATTTCCGCGTGAATCCAAAATTTGTCTAGCGTGAACGTCGAGAATTAAACTCATAATATTATTTTATTAAGAAATGTATATATTCTGATTGCATAGTGTACTTAATACACTTATTTTATATTTTTAAAAATACTCATTTTCAGGAGTATTGAGGATTTTTTGCTTATGTATAAATTGACCAACTAAATTTAGTTATTCATCAGTGCCACAAAATCATCGAACAGATACCTCGAATCGTGCGGACCAGGTGATGATTCCGGGTGATATTGCACTGAAAATGCTTTCTTCCCTTTTACTCTGATTCCTTCTATCGACTGGTCGTTTAGGTTCAAATGGGTAATTTCCACTTTATCCGAATTTCTGACATCCTCAGGAATTACACCGAAACCATGATTCTGTGAGGTAACTTCACAATGATTGATAATGATGTTTTTTACCGGATGATTCAATCCTCTGTGTCCGTTGAACATTTTCATTGTGCGGATATCATTTGCCAGTGCCAGTAACTGATGACCAAGGCAAATACCAAAGAGTGGTTTTTCTGATTTTAAAACTGCCTTTACAGTCTCGATGGCATAAGGCATTGCCGAAGGATCACCTGGGCCATTACTAATGAAATATCCATCTGGATTCCATTTTTCCATTTCAGCAAAAGAAGTCTTTGCCGGGAATACTTTTGAAAATACACCTCTGCTATCAAAATTTCTGAGGATATTCTTTTTTACACCAAGATCCAGAACTGCAACACGTTTTGGGGCATTTTTATCTCCATACTCATAAGCTTCCTTTGTTGAAACTTGTGAGGATAGCTCGAGGCCGTCCATTGATGGAACTTTAGCTAATTTTGCCTTTAATTCTTCGATATCCAGTATTTCTGATGAAATGATTGCATTCATAGCACCTTTATCACGGATATGTCTGACCAGAGACCTTGTGTCTACATCAGAGATCCCAACAATCTTCTCTTCCAGAAAATAATCCTGAATGGAAGTATCAGCCATCTTTCTGCTATAGGTAATGTTAAAGTTTTTGCAAACCAGTCCCGAAATTTTGATATTATCAGATTCTATCTCTTCATTATGAATCCCATAATTACCAATATGAGCATTGGTAGTTACCATAATTTGTCCGAAATAGGATGGATCTGTAAAGATTTCCTGATATCCGGTCATACCCGTATTAAAACAAATTTCGCCGGTTGTTGTACCAATCTTTCCAGCCGCTTTTCCGTGGTAGACAGTTCCATCTGCAAGTAAGAGAACAGCAGGTAATTTGATGTAATTATTCATTTATTAAATATTGACAAGGGATTTGAAAATCAATTGAAAAGCAAAGATTCCGGAAGATTTTCCGTTGTGTTGAGGCTTGAACACTGAAGTTTTTTACTTCATTTATCACGGGGGACAAAATTAGTGAATAATTACTAAAAGTAAAAGGGATTTAGTATGAAAATTTATATTGTTTTTCATTTTCTGATATAGAATATTATGGAAGTATTGTTTCATTTAATCCTAACTTTGATCCAAAATAAACTCCTGCTACATGT
>JAIOQD010000032.1 GCA_021413595.1 Bacteroidota bacterium
ATTTGCTATTACTAATAAATTAATTGCCTTAGCAGACCTTCAATTAATACCTTATAGAAAAAATGGCAGGTGGGGTTTTTGTACCTCAAACAAGAAGATTGTAATTGGATGTATTTATAAGAAAACATTGCCTTTTAAAAATGGTCTCGCGCATGTGCAATCACTTATGGGCTATTGGGGTATGATTGATATGCAAGGGAATGTAGTAATCCCTTGTATATATAATAAATTTTTTTCATTTTCTGAAGGATTGACTTGTGTGAAAAAAGATGGAAAATATGGTTTTATAAATAACAGGAACGACCTTATTATTCCATTCATTTATGATATTGCTTATCAATTTTCTGATGGATTAGCTAGGGTAAGAATAAATAATCAATATGGTTTTATAGGGCTGGATGGAAATGTTGTCGTCCCAATTATTTACGATAATGTTCAAAACTATAATGATGGAGTTGCTTGGGTTAAAATTGGAGAGAAATATGGAACAATTGATAAATTAGGTAATGTAATTATACCAATAGAATCCTTAGAAGAACCAAATAATTACAATTGTGAAAATCAACTCACAGATAATTTAAGCATTGAAGAAGTAAACGGCAAGTATAAAATCATTGATGAAAATAAGAAACAATTAAACGCCTTACTATTTGATTCAATTGATATTAGAGGAATAGGGGTTAGCGAGGGTATGATTGATGTTGAAATAAATGGCAAATGGGGTTTTATTGATAAAACTGGAAAACTCGTTATTCCATTTATTTATGATGAAGTATTTCCTTTCTTTGATGGTTTAGCCGGTGTCTTGACAAATGATTATTGGGGGTTTATTGACAAAAAAGGAAATGAAATTATTCAAAGCCTATACTCTGAAGTAACCACATTTAATAATGGATTAGCTTTGATTACCTTGGATAATGGAGAAGAAGGTTATATTAATAAAAAAGGTATGCAATATTGGGAAGATTAATTATGGGCTGAAAACTTAAGATGAATAAAAAGTGAAATATCTTACGTTTTATAAAAATTTTAAAATTAGACTTCCTTTTGCTCACAACTTTGCGTATCCAGACTTCTGAGTGCAACGAACTGCCTGTAATTTGTTATTTATGTCTTTTAAGAACCCACATAAATGCTACTGCGTTTGTAAGCATATTTCATTTTTTGCAATGAACAAAATGCAGAGGATATTTAATAACTTTACTTTTAAATCGAAATCGAATTATCGAACTTTCAATGTAAAAAATTTTCAAAGTGAAAATATTATTGTAAATATTTGAAATTATGAATAAACAAACGTTTTTGAAATTCTATAATTATTTACAGGAAATTCCTGAATTTAAATGTCCTTCTTGTGATAATGGTGTGTTAATACCCCAAAAAGATAAATTTCTGAAAGAAAAAACATTAATATCAAGAAGAAGATTCGAAATATTGGCTAATCCAGAAGACATTGAATATCATTTTACCAGTGTCTCCATTTGCAACAACAATAGATGTTATGAGCCTGCTGTGATTTCAGGAACTATTAATTTAGTTCAAAATGGTTGCGAAGATACTTATGATAAAGAAACAGGAGAAGAGTTCGACATTCCCGACAATCTAACAAAATATGAAGAAAGGTTTATGATTAAGAATGTATCAATTCCACTATATCTCATTAGCCTACCTGACGAAATCGATAAAGAATTAAAGTTCCTTATTGAACAATCTTTTAATTTATTTTGGGTTGACGAAGCCTCTTGTGCAAATAAAATCCGAATAGCACTTGAATATTTGTTAAAAAATAAACTACATATACCAAACAGAAAGAAATGTCGCGATAAAAAAAAATCAACACCAAATCATCCAGTATATTACTGGAAAGAACTAACGTTAGGTGATAAACTTGGAGAATTAAAAGGAAATCAAAAGCTATCCAAATACAAATATCTAGCTGATAATATGAAAGCAATTAAATGGGTTGGCAATGAAGGGAGCCATTATGGTAGGCAAGTAAATCGAGAAAGGTTAATGGAAGCCTATCATATCGTGGCGCATGTATTAGAAGAAATATATAGTTCCAAAAAGAAAAATGTCAAAAGAATAACGACAAAGATTAATAACAAGTTTAAGAAGAAAAATAAGGTAATAAAAACCATTCAGCAATCATAGTAAAGAAAATTAAAAAATATTAATGCTCACCAAATCAATCAAAATAATACTTGCAATCTTATTCTTTATATGTTTAGCGAAAGTGCCTTATGGCTATTTTCAATTTGTGCGTTTTGCTGCGTTGGTGGGCTTTGCCATACTTGCATACCAAGCAAACGAAGAAAAACATAAAACAGAAACAATAATTTTTGTTGTGCTTGCAATATTATTCCAACCGTTAATTAAAATTGCATTGGGTAGAGAAATTTGGAATATTATAGATATAATGGTGGGAAGTGGTTTAATTGTTTCAGTTTTTATAAAAAAGAAACCTCTATAAAAAACTAAAGCCAGTTTCATCACCAACACAGGTTTGGGAGAGGAGGAACTGGCATAACGCTACAAAGATAAGAAGACATATGGCTTTCTCCAAATATTTTCTGCATTTTTGCATTCTAAATGACAGAAAATCAATTAAAATATTACTTATCAAGCCCTCGCTTCAATGTATATCTTGCTCAGACAGGCAATGATTTCGAAAAAGCGTATCGCTTATACAAAGCCAATATTGAATTGTCCGAAGCATTTTACCCCGTTTTATCGGTCTTGGAAATTTGTCTGCGTAACGCAATAAACGAACAGTTGAAACAATATTTTAATGACCCGTATTGGTTCAAAAACCATTTGCCTAAAGAATTTCAGCCATTCATTACTGAAGCTGAACAAAAAATAGTATCGCAACGCAAGACTATAACCGCTGACAAAATAATTGCCGAGCTCAATTTTGGTTTTTGGAACAGATTATTTAACCGCAATTACACGGGATTACTTTGGAAACCATTACGACTGATTTTTAAAAACACTCCAAAGCATTTGCGCCAGCGTGACACCATTGCAGACTATCTTTTCCGTATTAGAAAGCTTCGCAACAGAATTTATCACTACGAACCGATTTTCCGAAATTTACAAGACGTTGAAAAACAATACAACGAAATGCTTGCCTTTATTGCTTGGTTAGACCGAGACTTGCCGAAATTACTTGACGACATAGACCGTTTTACAGAAATATTAGAAAAGGCCAAAGCAATATATATTTGATTAATTGACTTTAGTACAAACCACCTTGGCTATTACAATAATTTTATTCTCACACCCTCATTGCTGATAGTAGTTACATACGTATGAAAATCAATAGCAATGTTTTTATAAACGGCTATAATTGCAGCTTCTACTTCTTTTGCAGTAGCTTCATCTTTACTTAGCATAAATATGGAGGGCCCCGAACCGGAGATACCACCGCCCAATGCACCGGCTGCTAAGCTTTTCATTTTTACTTCATCAAAACCGGGAATTAAAATACTTCGTATCGGTTCAACAATCACGTCCACAAGCGACCGGCCGATAAGGTCATAATCATTTTTAAGAAGACCCGCAATCAAGCCGGCCACGTTGCCCCATTGAGTAATTGCATCTTTCAGTAAAACCTGTTTCTTCAGGATACCTCTTGCATCAGAAGTTTTTACTTCTATTTGGGGATGTAAAATGGTAACATATAAAGGCGGAGCAGGAATAGAAACAATATCTAAGGGGTCAGAGGAACGAATAAGTGTAACCCCACCATAGATGCAAGGGGCAATATTATCAGCATGCTTTGAGCCCGAGGCCACTTCTTCACCACACATTGCAAAACGGATCAGTTCCTCTTTTGTAAACCTACCATTTAGCAAATGATTTGCACCTACCACAGCACCCGCTGCACTTGCCGCGCTGGATCCTATACCACTGCCCGGTTTGATTACTTTTGTGCTTTCCACCACAAAGCCAATATTCTCCGGAACGGCTTCTAATAAAGCAAGTAAAGCTCCCCCGATCACATTTTTTGCCGGTTCTGTTGGTAAATTATAATCGTCTTTATTAATAATAGTTACACCTTTCCCTGATACCTTACGAATTAGCATTTTATCAAATGGTCCATCCAGGGCAAAACCAAGTATATCAAAACCGCAAACCACATTTGCAACAGTAGCGGGCGAGAGGATGGTTATTTCTGTCATGGTTATTGGATTATTGCCTACGTCCTAAATTTTAATGATAAAACTCAAATTTACCCCTAACAGGGTTTGAAACCCTGTCAGGGCGCTAATTGTAATTTGTTAAATTTCTTATTTTTTACTGCCTACTGCTTAATTGCCCCAATTGAGCCATTGTTTTTAAACCCTCGCAGCCCTTACAATATCTGCAAATATTCCGGAGGCTGTTACATCCGCTCCTGCACCGGCTCCTTTAATTACCAAGGGTTGCTGTACATAACGATTGGTATAAAACAATACCACATTGTCTTTACCATACAGATGAAACAGGTCTTGCTCTTTGTTAATGTGCTGAAGGCCTACGGAAGCATTTCCACTTTCTAATTTAGCAACAAATTTTAATTTGCAATCCTCTTTAGCCGCTTTTTCATAGAGGGTTTTGAAATGGTTTTCGTGTTTTTTTAATTCTATATAAAAGTCATCAACACCGCCTAACATGCACGAAGCAGGAAGAAAACAATTGTTTTTTATGTCGTCCATTTCCATTTTATAACCGGCTTCACGGGCCAATATTAAAATTTTACGCATCACATCTTTTCCGCTTAGATCAAGACGGGGGTCCGGTTCCGTATAGCCTTCATCCTGCGCTTGTTTTACGATCTCAGCAAAAGAAACGGTTCCATTGTAATTATTAAATACATAATTAAGGGTACCGGAAAGCACGGCTTCAATAACATTAACCTTATCACCACTTCGCATAAGATCGTTAAGCGTCCCTATGATCGGTAAGCTGGCACCCACATTTGTTTCATATAAAAAGGAAGCATTAAATTCTTGTGCAAGATCCTTCAAGTGTCTGTAGTTATTATAATCAGAGGAACAGGCAATTTTGTTGCAAGCCACCACCGAAATACTTTTTTCTAATAATGTTGCATAACATGCCGCAGTTTCTGCATTTGCGGTGACATCAACAAAAACGGAATTGCGCAGATTTTTGTTTATTATAAAATCAGTAAAACCGGTTAAGGCCATTGCATCTGAATCTTGTAATTTTTGCTTCCAGTTTTGCAGATCAATTCCTTCCTCGTTCAACAACATTTTTTTACTACTTGCAATTCCTATTACACGAATATTTAAATGTAGCTGATCATCAATGTTTTTAATTTGTCCACCAAAAATAGGTTAACCTGCTTATGCACCGTTTCAAAAAAATCTTCATGCAATACATTGACTGCTTTTTTTACATCAGCTGTTTTTATTACTGTTGAAATGTTTTTTTCGGAAGAGCCCTGCGCAATTGCACGTATGTTTATTCCATTACGTCCTAATGCACCAAACATTTTCCCGCTTATTCCCGTATGATTTTTCATGTTTTCACCAACCAGCGCAATAATTGACAGGTCTTTTTCTATATAAACAGGATCTACTTTTTTAAAAGCAATTTCATTGGCAAATTCTGTATCCACCGCCTCTTTTGCTTTTGCTGCATTGGGTTCATCCACTCCAACACAAATAGAATATTCAGATGAAGCCTGTGTAATCAGAATAACATTTATTTTTTCGGTCGACAATGCTTCAAACAATCGTTTTGAAATGCCCGGAACGCCAACCATTCCAGTTCCCTCAAGGCTCAACAATGCCATTTTGCCGATGCTTGAAATACCACTCACACTATTTTTATTCTCCGTTGCTTTACGTTCTATCAGTGTCCCGTAATCATCAGGTGCAAATGTGTTTTTGATCCTGATCGGGATTCCCTTATTCATCACCGGTTGAATGGTTGGCGGGTAAATAACCTTGGCACCAAAATGCGAAAGCTCCATCGCTTCCTGATAAGAAATGTTAGGAATTATTTTTGCATTGCTTACCAATCGCGGATCGGCAGTCATCATACCACTTACATCGGTCCAGATCTCCAGCAGCTCTGCATCCATTGCAGCTGCTATAATTGCAGCCGTGAAGTCAGAACCACCCCTCCCTAATGTAGTTGTAATTCCACTGGCATCCATCGCAATAAATCCGGGGATAATATAAAGCTGTTTCGGGTTTTGATGAAGATAATTTTGAATGGCAGTAGTGCTATGATCCATATCAACTATAGCATTTCCGAAGTTGGAGTTGGTTCGGATAAGTTCCCGTGAATCGATCCATAGGTGAGACATTTGCAGGCTACCGAGCTTCGCTGAAATTATTAACGAGGACAGGAGTTCGCCATAACTCATAATGCTGTCGAGGGTTCGTGCTGATAATTCAGCCAATAAAAACACACCTTCACAGATATTTTCTAATTCATTACATTTTTTCTTAACCAAACTAAGTGTTTCACTTTGGCGGTCAATTGGAATTAATTCTCTTACCGCTTGTAAGTGCTTGGTTTCGATTGTTTTCAGGCTTTCTTTATACGCTTCATTTCGTAAAGAAGCCGTTTTTCCGGCAGCTATTAATAGGTCAGTAATTCCGCTTAATGCAGAAACCACCACTATTGTTTTATTTTTTAAAAGCGATTGTTTTACAATAGCAACAACTTTATTTATGTTCTCTGCATTTGCTACTGATGTTCCACCGAATTTTAATACGTGCATAATTATAATTTAGCTAAGGATGAGTTTTTTAGAAATAAGCTTGCGCACGTTCTCGACTCCGCTCGAACTGACACCGCGCGATGTCAGTTCGAGCGGAGTCGAGAACGTGCGTGGCATTTCTGTGCAAAAAATAATCAAAGATTCCATTTTTTTTCTTCAAACAAATGCGGATAATGTTTTATCAATTCACTGATAAATAATTGGTAGGGAACATCATCGAAGTTACCGTAATCATGGAGGTATTCCATAAATTGGTTTCCTTCCGGATTATACGATTGAAATACAGAATCTTGTGTTCCGTCAAATTCTAAGGATTCAACTTTCAATCGTTCGCAAAGTGTTTTATTGAATGCAGGAGTTGCTTTCACCCATTTTCCTTCTAGAAAAAGTTCAGTAAATCCATGAAAAACAAGAACATTTGTTTTTAAAATTTCCTCCAACTTTCCTGTAGCGATATGATTACGAACTTTAGCGAAGCCCAGGCGGCTTGGTATTCCGGCCACTCTGGCACAAGCCGCAAGCAAACAAGCCTTCTCTACACAGTACCCATAATCTCTTTTAAGTAATGAACTTGCTTTCATTGCTTCAGGGCTTAAGTCAATATCAAAGGGGTTGTAGTTGAAACCATCTCTAACAGCGTAATAAATTTTTACAGCCTTCTCGATAGGGTCTGTGGTGTTTCCAATAATTTTTTTGGTAAATTGTATTACCTCTTCAGAGTCGCTGTTGATATACTCTGCCGGTTGAAGATAAATTTCGTTCATATTTTAAAATGATTATACTGATTGTTTTTAAAAATGATTACACCGATTGTTTTTGAAAAAATTATACAGATAAAATCGGTGAAATAGCTTCTCTTATTCTGTGTAATCGTTTTTGAATTAAAATTCCCAAGCAATCAAACCTTTAACTTCATCAGTTGAAAGTGGGATAACACCTGCTAATTCAGAAGGGCTGTA
Organism: Bacteroidota bacterium; assembly: GCA_021413595.1. Classification (GTDB taxonomy): domain Bacteria; phylum Bacteroidota; class Bacteroidia; order 2-12-FULL-35-15; family 2-12-FULL-35-15; genus 2-12-FULL-35-15. The sequence goes on from JAIOQD010000032.1 coordinate 7,705, forward strand.
CTTTTCTTTCAGATAATTTAATGCAGGTAATACCCAAGCTTTACTTTCTTCATTAAGATCATCAATGAGTAATGATATCTGATAAAGGGAGGTTAATTTTTCAAAAAAGGGTTTTGCTGACGCTTCCATTTTATCTGAAGTAAAGGTTTTTATTTTTTTTGAAAAAAGAATTAATTTATCTAATTCTTCTTTTACCCATTTACCATAAGCAGTGCTTTTGTCTGCGCTCTTGTTTACTTCATCACATAGAACTTCAAAGCCTTTCGATTTTGACATTGCTCTGAGCATATCCAGAACAATGATATTGCCGGAACCTTCCCAGATAGGCAATACCATTATATCACGCATTAGTTTTGGCATTACAGTATCTTCAATATAACCAAGGCCACCCATCAGCTCCATGCTTTCGCGGTTAATATATACACCTGTTTCTGCCGACCATTTTTTTGTCATCGGGTTTATCAAACGAAGCAATTGTGTTTCTCTTTCATCTCCTGCATCTGCAAGTTCAAGTGATTTTACGGTTCTCCATACAAGATAAAAGTTAGCAACATGCAGAGATCCAAGTTCAGTGAGTTTAGTTCGAATTAAGGCGTGCTCAATGGCTGTTTTTCCAAACGTATCCCTAAAGCACAAAAACTGGTAAGCCTCTATCAAAGCTCTGCGCGAACAAGCAAGCGCGGCAATTGAATTATAAAGTCGTGACAGAGTAACCATTTGCATCATTACTTTAAACCCATCAAATTCGTTGCCTACGAGTTTCCCAACAGTATTGGTAAGCATACATTCTGCACTTGCCATGGAGCGCACTCCCAGCTTGTCTTTTAATCGGATAACATCCATTGGGTTTTGTTCTCCGGAAGAAAGATTTTTTTCAATTAAAAAGATGGAAAGCCCCTTTGTTCCCTTAATACTTGAGTCGGTGCGTGCAAGAGCAAAAATAAGATCGGCATTTGCATTGCTGCAAAACCATTTTTCTCCGTTCAAAAAATAATTTTTTCCTTCTTTATGAGTAGCAACAACTAAGTTGGCTCCTACATCTGAACCACCTGTTTTTTCGGTGAGAAACATAGCTCCGCTATATAGTTCCTCTGCATTATCAGTAAAAATATGTGGTAACAACCTTGCTTTATCTTCATCATCACAGAATAGGTCGATAAGCCGTGCAACACCATCGGTCATGCAAAGTGGGCAGAACTGGCCGCACTCACTCAAACCATAAATATATCCGGAAGCAAAACCAAGAAGTTGTTTCTCATTGTTAAATTTTTCACGCAAAGAGGGCTCCCATTTTACACGGAACATTTCCGATTTTACAGCTATTTTCATTAGATCCCAATAAGAAGGATGAAAACGTATCTCATTTATGGTTTCACCAAAAGAATTTCTTTTTACAAGTTCAGGACCAAATTTATCAGCAAGCAGAGAAAGCTCATTCATTTTTCCGGCAGCTTCTCTACCAATGAAATCCAATTTATCTACCATGTAAGCAAATCCATTGGGGGAACTATTCTTTTTAAAATAATTTCCGAAAATTTTATCGCTGTGAAAAAAATTAGTACTTGCCCTAAAATTTTTATTTAGAACATTGTTTTTTTCCTGCGGGTACTGAGTGTTTGTGGCTATGTTAGTTTTCATGTTTTGATAAATTATTAATTTGGCAAAGCGATTATATGTTAATTTACTAATACTTAAAAACACATTATCAAATTGATTTATTAAATTCTTTTTCTTGGAAAATGAAGATGTTTATTTATTACCATTCTGTAGCAAAGTATTTGGTGCAAATTGCCGTATTCTGATTTTATTTTTGTTTCTATTTTTTGTATTCCTCTGCTATCAAATCTATCTTGTTGGAGTGCATCTAAAACAAGAAGCTCAAAGGCTGTTGCTATCATCCAGTCCACTTCTTGTTTATAGCCGATAGCAGCTATCGCATTTGTTTTTTTTAGAAACAATTGAATGGTTCGTTCAGCAGCATTCAGGGTTTCACAAGAAGCAAAGTATATAACTTTTCCTTGGGCAGAATTTTCAAGAATCCCTGCCAGATCATTCAGAGAGTATGTGTTATTATGTGTGATATAAATATGTCCCTTTTTTCCATGAAATGCTAAGTAAAGAATTGGGAATTTAGTAATGATCGCTTTTTGTTTCCATTTTTTTAAAAAGAACTCTAGCTCTTCTTTTGTAGCGCATGTGTGATAAATATAATTACAAATGCCACCTTTGTGTAATAACTCAAGAATTGGAAGTACCGTGGATTTGTTTTGAAGATCACGATCCCATAAACCTTCTAAACAATAAATGCCTTTTTTCATTTTCCTTTAAATTACACTCGCCTTAGAGGAATACGAATTTACGAATAACCATACCATCAAAAAAAAATAAATGTGAAATTAAAAAATAAACACGTATCTTATTGATAATCAAAAGTGTGTGGGCTGTAAAAAATGCAGAAAGAATTATTTTAAACTGTAATTTATTCTTCAAAAGCACTATTTTATAGATTTGATTTTTTAAGTTTCTTGAGCGTTTTTCTTTTCTTAATTATTATTCTTAGATTAGTGAACTGAAAAAACTCGATTTAGCAAAAGCATTTAAAAAAGCTTTTCATTGTTTTGTAAAATTGGATCATTTTTGTTCAAATAAAAATAAGGAGCTGTTCAATACTTAATATGTTTATTCTACAGCTTTAGACCCTACTATCAATGAAACTAAGAGCGATTAAAATCTCCCTTCTTTTTATAATATTGACCCTGTGTGTAAAAGCAGGTTTTAGTCAATGGAGCAGCAATCCTTCTGTTAATACTCCTGTGTGTGTTGATTTGGGAAGACAAATTGATTTAAGGATGGCTGATGATAACAAAGGCGGGGTATTCATAACCTGGAAAGATTATAGATCTGGAGGAGGAGTTGGAATGCCCGATATTTATATCCAATATTTGAACGAGGCGGGTTATCCCCAGTGGACAACAAATGGAGTTGCTTTGTGCACAGATCCTGCCGATCAAAGTACTCCATCAATTGTATCAGATATGGCTGGCGGTGTAATTGTGGCCTGGTCGGATTGGAGGACAGGTATTGAACGTGATCTTTTTGCGCAGCGAATAGATTCAGCGGGGGTAATTCAGTGGACAATAAATGGTGTAGGTGTTGCCAACAAACCGGAAAGGGAGCATAACGAAAAGATAATAAGTGACGATGCCGGAGGGGCTATCATTGTGTGGGAACAGCAGGGAGGTAATGGTAACTGGGATCTTTGGGCTCAACGTATTGATCACTCTGGGACTCCCGTTTGGCCGGTTGGAGGGTTGCCTTTGTGCACTGTAGATGCTAACAGATTGAATCCAAAAGTTCAAAAAGATGGAAAGGGGGGTGCAATCATCACTTGGCAGGACTATAGAAATCTTACTGATTACAATGTTTACGCCCAACGAATAAATGCTACAGGCTCATTGCTATGGGGAACAGGAGCGTTGGCAATTTGTTCGGCTCAGGGAGCACAAATCGATCCTAAAATTGATCCCGATTCCGCTACTGGTGGAGTCTATATTGTTTGGGTAGATAAACGAAATCTCTCCGATTATGATATTTACGCACAAAAGGTTGACGAAAACGGAACCATTCTTTGGGCCAATGACGGTGTAGTTGTGTCTAATGCCCTTGGAAACCAAAGTGCTCAGGATATTTTAAGTAGCGGAAATGCAACCAACGGATTAATTGTAACCTGGAAAGATGCCAGATCGGGAAACTATGATATTTATGCCCAAAAATTAAGCCCTACTGGCGTTCGGCAATGGACTAACAATGATGTGCCCATTTGCACATCTATCAACGATCAGTTAAACCCTAATATTTTGCATGATAAAGCGGGTGGAGCTATAATAGTATGGCAGGATGCCTCGGGAATTGATACAGACATAAAAAGCCAGCGAATAAACGGAAATGGAATTATTCAATGGGCATTAAATGGTGTGATTGTATCCAATGCGGTAGGCAATCAATCGAGCCCTAAAAATGTTTCTGATGGTAATGGTGGAGCCATTTATGCCTGGCAGGACAGGCGTGACGATGCTAATAATAGTAACGATATTTATGCGCACCATCTTTACGCAGACGGATCCATTAATTTGAGTATAAATGAAAAAGTATTCTCATCAACCTTAAGTTCCTTTCCCAACCCCTTTACTGATAATTTTACCATTGAAATTGATCTGCAAAAGGAAGAAAAAGTCTCCATTAGATTGCTTGATTTATTCGGACAGGAATTACCTTTAGTGCTTTCATCAGCTTCAATTCAATCAAAAGGGATGCATACTTTACAGGTATCTACAGAAAAGGCGGGGCTGCCCAAAGGAATTTATTTTATTAGCGTAAATGGAAATGGCTGGGCTAAAACCATTAAAGTTATTAAAGCATAGGGATTTTTTAATTTTCTCATTCACATTATGATAAACCTTCAAACGGAAAACGTAAAATTTACTTTAAAAAACAAAACACTTCTAAAGCAGTGGATAAAGGAGGTCATTGTAAAAAAGAAACGGAAGACAGGTGAAATAACTTTTGTTTTTTGTAATGACGACTACTTATTGAACATCAATAAACAATACCTCAATCACGATACTTTTACGGATATTATCACATTCGATTATTCAAAGGAAGACAACAAACAGCCCATTAGTGGAGATATTTTCATTAGCATAGAGCGAGTTAATGAAAACGCCTTAAAGTATTCTAA
>JAIOQD010000358.1 GCA_021413595.1 Bacteroidota bacterium
GATTCCAACAAAACAGTAAAATCAATCATTACTAATGTTACCAAAGGCACCACAGACCCTCAGGATCAGGATCAGAGTGATTATCCAAACAGAGGTAAAATTGCTATTTCATTTGTTGATTTTAAAGATCGGAGCGGTGAATCAACTTCGGATTATTTAAAAAAATTACAAAATCTAAACTGGAACATCCCTGGAGCAGAAATTACTGTAGCAAAAGAACAAGCTGGGCCACCAGTTTCTAAACCCATTAATATTGAAGTAAGTGGTGACGATTTTGATGAATTGGTATTCAATGCAGTAAAACTGAAGCGCTACCTTGACGAACAAAAAATTGCAGGTGTTTTAAACTTAAAATCTGATTTTGAAACCATCAAACCCGAAATAGTATTTAATATTGACAGAGAGCGAGCAAACCGTGAAGGGGTGAGTACAGCAACCATTGGTATGGAAATTAGAAATGCCGTATTTGGCGCTGAAGTAAGTAAATTTCGTGATGCAAATGACCAATATCCAATACAGTTGAGATATAAATATAGCCAACGAAATAACATTGAAGCCTTACGCAATTTAAAAATTACTTTTCGTGATATGAATATGGGTGGCATGTTAAGAAGTGTACCCCTATCCTCTTTTTGTTCGGTTGAATACAGCAATACCTACGGAGGTATTAAACGAAAAATGCAGAAACGAGTGATTACCCTTTCTTCAAATGTTGTTCAAGGTTTCAATGAAAACGAAGTAGCTGGGATTGTGAAAAAAGCTATGGCAGGATATACACCAATAGGTAAGGTTGAAGTAAAAATGACGGGACAACAAGAAGAACAGGCTGAAACTGGTGCTTTCCTTGGAAAAGCCCTTTTGTGGTCATTTGCGTTGATGTTAATTATCTTGGTACTGCAGTTCAATGCCGTTGGTAAGCCCATCATTATTTTATCCGAAATAATGTTTAGCATAATTGGTGTTTTACTTGGAACAGCTCTATTTAAAATGGATATGAGTATTGTAATGACAGGTGTTGGTATCATCGCACTGGGTGGAGTGGTTGTCCGTAATGGTATCCTTCTGATTGAATTTGCTGAAATGGCACGCAAAGAAGGAATGAGTTTATATGATGCCACTTTAGAAGCGGGGCGTACACGTATGACCCCCGTTATACTTACTGCAACAGCTGCAATACTGGGCTTGATTCCATTGGCTGTTGGCTTAAATGTCGATTTCCAAACCTTGTTCGCACATGGTAATCCGCATTTATACTTTGGTGGCGATAGTGTTGTATTTTGGGGCCCATTATCCTGGACAATGATTTTTGGATTAAGTTTCGCAACATTCTTAACCTTATTATTGGTTCCTGCAATGTATCTAATATCAGAGCGTTTAAAACGGAAATCGGTAATTATTTTGGAACACTTCGGAATGCCAAAAGCGCTTATGTACATCCCCCTGTTAATTCTTGTTTGCAGGCTTGTTTTATTTGTACAAGGTAAAAAATTGGAGTATGGTAATTTGGATTATTAAACGCAAATAGAAGTTATACCATTACTCGATATGAATTAGCCAAATTTAATCCGCCCAACATTTCTCGACTCCGCTCGAAATTGCTATCGATTGGCTATTTCGAGCTGAGTCGAGAAAGTGTGCAAGCTATTTTTTGAACTAAAATATAATCAGAATTGGTATTAATAATTCAATGAAATAAAATCAGATATTATAACAAAAAAAGGTGTTCCAAAATTTTGGAACA
>JAIOQD010000359.1 GCA_021413595.1 Bacteroidota bacterium
TCTTCGTTTTGATTATTTGGTTCTGCAATAATTGCAATTTGGTCTCCTCTTTTTTCAAGATGACGATCAAGACAATTTTCGGTAATATTTAGCTTTCCACCATTGAACCAGTTTATAGCAGGCTCATCAAAATTCCATTCAAGAACGTTGTCCCACTTTTTATGCCAGGTAAATCGCTCTGCTTGCTCAGCCCAGAATGCTTCAGGATTTTCTACACTTTTTTTATATTCCTTTTCGTATTGCTCAAAAGAAGTAATTCGTTCCATAAATTTTTTGGTTTAAGAAAGTCCAATTTGTATTAGATGCTTTCAAAAATAAGAAAAAAATGGAGGGGCAGGAGGCTGTATGATTAAAATCACGAAAATAATTCACTTTGAAAGTTAATAAATTTAACAAATAAAAATCAAGATATTTTATAAAGTATTTTTCCAACGCTCTTTGAAAGCGTGATTCTATTCAAAACTTTTTATAAATAAAGGTCTTAAGCAATGGAATGCGTGTGTGTATAAAAAAATAAATTGAATTAGGCAATAATGAATAATATGAACAATGGTACTTTATATTACAGGGTGTGATGTCAGTCGAGAGTTTGTCGAAGGGGGCGTACGTCAGCCCATATACCTTAATCGGCAAAGCTCCGTACAGGCTCGCTCAGTAGGCCGTTCGCACGATTAGCCTAGGTTCACATTAAAATAATTGTAAGTTATTGCCTAATTCATAAAATAAATTTTGAATTAATTAAGAACCTGAAAGGATTTCAAAAGCTTCTTTGGCAAGTTGTTCTCTGATAGCAGGATGTGCGATTCCGATAATAGCTGTACTCCTTTCTCTAAGGCTTTTTCCATGCAAATAAGCTACGCCAAACTCAGTAATTAAATAATGAACATGTGCCCTTGAGGTGGTAGCATCAGCGCCTTTTTTTAGCGTAGAAACAATTCGCGAAATCCCTTTGTTAGTAATGGATGGCAATGCAATAATTGGTTTTCCGCCTTTTGAAAGTGCCGCACCGCGAATAAAATCCATTTGTCCACCAACGCCTGAATATTGTTTTGTTCCAATGGTATCTGCACAAACTTGTCCGAAAATATCCACTTCAATTGCACTATTTATGGCTGTAACTTTCGGGTTTTGGCGAATAATTCGGGTGTCATTTACATAATCCGAATCACGTAATTCAACCATAGGATTCCGATCAATAAAATCATAAACCATCTTGGTTCCAAAAACAAAACTTGAAACAATTTTGCCAACATCAGTTATTTTATTCATTCCGGTGATAACACCTTTGTTAACAAGATCGACCAAACCATCTGAAAACATTTCGGTATGTATTCCTAAGTTTTTATGGTGGATTAATTTTGTTAATGCTGCATTTGGAATTCCTCCAATTCCCATTTGAAGTGTTGCACCATCTTCAACAATTTCTGATATAAATTGTCCAATTTTATTTTCTACTGCTGTTGGCTCTTTTGTTGTGGAGGTAAATAAAGGATTTTCTCCTTTTACAATTGCATAAATTTTATTTATATGAATTTTGCCGTCCCCTTGAACCGAAGGCATATTTGGATTAACCAAGGCTATAACATAGTTGGCTGTTTCTATTGCAGCATTCGAAACATCCACAGAGCAACCCAATGAACAATACCCATTTTCATTTGGTGGAGAAACCGTAACCATTGCCACATCAAGTTGTTTTGCTCCTGATCTGAATAGGGCAGGGATTTCGCTTAAAAAAACAGGGATATAATTTGCTCTGCCTCTATTTACATAAGGTCGGATGTTTGCACCTACAAAAAATGTGTTTATGATAAAATTTTTAGCGTATTTTTCATCGGCATACGGCACAGGGCCTTCCGTATGGATGGATAGTAATTCCACCGCTCTTAAATCGTTTGCTCTGGTTGTAAGTGCTTCAATCAATACAGCCGGTGTTGCAGCTGCTGTATGAATAAAAACTTTATCCCCTGATTTTATTATTTTTACCGCCTCATTTGCTGAAACAAATTCCTTTCCCTCGTAATTCATATGTACTCAATATCTTTAAACGCTGCGAAAGTAGCTAATTAATTCCTAGTATTGCACCACTTAGCAGCTGTGGGGTTAAAATTTGAATCTGTTTAAAGGAATTATAATAATTTCTTCGGAATAGCGTTAAAAAGCTTCCACGTAAGAAATTCACTACTCAAAAACAGGGATTGAAATATAAAAATGAATAAAGCTTTTTAACTATCATTTACTTAAATAAATTATATGCAAATGAAAACCTTCTTAATCAGCCTGATTTTTTTCGTTCACTTTTTTAATTTCATAGTGGCACAGGAAAGCAATAATGGGCACAAAAATTATTTTGAAATTGGTCTTATTAATGGATCATATTCCGGTGCTTATACTGGTGGAGTAAATGGAGGCGCTGGTTTCTTTTTCACTTCTTTTGGCAAAAACAGTGCATTGGATTTCAGAGCAAAAGAAATTTATATCCTCTCACCTGAAAAAGAAGCAGGAGCTATTACAGTAACATATAGATTGTATTTAACGAAAGGATATTATATAGGTGGTGGCTTCGCTCACAATCATGAAGTTGCATTTGATAATTATGTAGATGATGTGGTAGGCGCAACATTAGGCAATGGTAAAAGTATTATTCATCGCAGTGGTGTTGCAATTGAAACAGGCTATGATTTTAAATCATTGATCAAGAATCGTTCTTTTGGGATTTATCCTGTTACTAATTTATGCTTGGCATATTTTGTGCGCGATATAGAACCAAATCCTTTGTTAACATTAAGTGTTGGTTTTCGTTTTGGTTTTAAAAAAATTGCTCAGCAATAATGAAGGCTATATCCTTCGGTAAAGGAGCTTTCTCAATAGGGTTACAAATTGTTATCGGTTAAATGGAAACCCGTTAAAAAATAAAACCTCTGCGCTTTCTGTGCTGAGGTTTTATGTGTTGAATTAACCTAATTCCATTAGGTTACTATTTATAGAGGGAGCGGAGATAGTAAAAGCGATAGAAAAGCGTATTTGTAAAGGAAAATCAGAATAATTATTAACGGCCTGTTTCTGGTATCACCAATACTAAATGTTTTGAATTACCCCATACTATTTGCAATAGCAAAAAAGGTAGTCTCATTTTTACCTAACTTTGAGATTACTTTCATGTGAGAAAGTAAATCAGATCCCATACTTTCATTATACAAATAAGGAACATTAAATTCTTTAGCAGTTTGTTCTACAATAGGAGCAATTTTTGGATAATGCACATGACAAATACGTGGGAACAAGTGATGTATTGCTTGGTAATTTAATCCCCCTACATAAAAAGTAATAAGTTTATTGTCCCTCGCAAAATCTGCTGTTGTATTTAATTGATGTATAGCCCATTCATTTTCAATGTTTCCATTTTTGTCAGGCACTGGAAATGAAGTATCTTCAACCACATGCGCCAATTGGAATATGATGCTTAATATAAGTCCGGCAACCACATGTAATGACAAAAATCCAAGAAGCACTTGTCCTAAACTAAGATCTAAAAGTACAATCGGCAACACAATTATATAGCCCCAATAAACTATTTTCCAGGCTATAATGTTTAGCAACGTTTTGATCTGATCAGCTTTGCTTTCGCGGTTATGACCTTCTTTAATGAATTGAAAATACTGAACAAAATCTTTTGCAGTAGTCCAGTATAATGACATGATCGAATAAAAAACAAACACATAAAAGATCTGAAATCTTTGAACTTTCTTGTA
>JAIOQD010000360.1 GCA_021413595.1 Bacteroidota bacterium
ACGATGATAGCTTTTACTTTTGTTGCAATTTCTGACATTTTTTTAAACGTTTTAAGGTTAATTAGGGTGCAAAGATATAGTTATGTGTATAATAACAAAAAAAATAATTTAAAATCGCTGTTATTTATATATATATTCACCCTTACCTGTTTATTATCAGGCAATTAAAATTTGATAAAAGGCTTTTTTAAAAAATATAAAGTATGACAAAAGAGGTTTTTTGAGGTTACAAGGCGTTTTTTTGTTACATAAGATTATTTCTTGGGAAGAATAGCATTGAAGAATTCGTAGATTTGTAAAAATATGTTTGTTCGTACCCAATGAAAAATATTGCCATTTTTGCTTCCGGAGAAGGTACCAATGCTCAAAACATTATTGATTACTTTAAATCTCCTACGAGTGGGATAAGGGTAGCCTTGGTTGTTTCCAACAATTCCCAGGCCAATGTTTTGAATCGCGCAAAGGAAGCGGACGTCCGGAGTATAGTTATAGACCGCAGTACATTTTATAACACCAATCAACTTATCGAACAATTAAGATCAGCACACATTGATTTAATTGTATTGGCAGGCTTTTTATGGAAGATCCCTGAAAATATGATTAAAAACTTCCCTGATAGGATCATCAATATTCACCCTGCCTTATTGCCCAAATATGGTGGAAAAGGCATGTATGGCATGAATGTGCATAAAGCGGTGGTGGATGCAAAAGAAAAAGAAAGCGGAATAAGTATTCATTTTGTAAATGAAAATTATGATGAAGGTCAATTAATTAAACAGCACATTTGTTCGGTGGAACCTTCTGATACACCGGAAACAGTGGCATACAAAATTCACCAGTTGGAAAGTGAATTTTTTCCTAAAGCAATTTTTGATTTGCTGATAAACTAAGTATTAAGTATTATGTACAACTGTACGCCACAATTTGTTCAGCAGTCTTAATACTTTATACCAAATACTTAATACTTTTTTAAGAAAATGCTCAAAAAATATTTTGATAAATTATTGATTGAAGCAGGTTGTGATGAGGCCGGCAGAGGTTGTTTGGCGGGGCCTGTATATGCTGCCGCTGTTATTTTTCCGAAAAAATTCAAAAATTCCCTGATAGACGATTCAAAAAAATTAAATGATTCAGACCGTAAATTGCTTCGTGTAATTATTGAAGAAGAAGCGGTTTCATGGGCTGTTGGGATTGCAACTGTAGAGGAAATTGATGAAATAAATATTTTAAATGCTTCTTTTTTGGCCATGCATCGTGCTATTGATGGCTTAAAAACCACTCCTCAAAGTTTATTGATTGATGGGAATCGCTTTAATAAATATAAAAAAATACCACATACCTGTATTATTGAAGGGGATGGTAAATACATGAGCATTGCTGCTGCATCCATCTTAGCAAAAACGTATCGCGATGATTATATGGATGACTTGCATGAACAATTTCCAATATATGATTGGTTAAACAATAAAGCTTACGCTACTCTTAAACACCGTGAAGCAATTAAAAAGTATGGCATTACGGATCACCATCGTAAGAGTTTCCGCCAATTTACCGCTCCTGAGCAATTGTAGCGCACAAGAAAAGAATAAGCGCGGAGGCACTGTGTACACTCAGAAACACAGTTTGATGTTGGAAGAGTTTGAAAGTTATGCCCGTAATCCCCCCACCTCAAAAAATTTGCAAAGAAATTGATCTCCCTGTAACTTGGTGTTCTCAGTGCCTTAGTGGTGAAAAAAAGAATTTATTTTTTTTCGGAAAGTGCAAGGATATGGTCAAATTCATATGGCTTCACAGCCGACACTGATAAACGGCTCAACTTAATGATTTGCATTTCTGCTAATTTTTTATCCGCTTTTATATCAGCTAATGTTACCGGGTGTTTTAAGGCTTTGAAAGGTGCAATTTCAACTACGCTCCATGAGGTATCATCTGTTGTTGGGTCCTGATAAGCTTCTTTTATTACTTTGGCAATCCCAACAATTTCAAGTCCTTCATTGCTATGATAAAAAAATACGAGATCGCCTTTTTTCATAGCGCGCATATTGTTACGGGCGGCATAGTTACGTACACCATCCCAAACTGCTTTTTTATCTTTTACAAATTGATCCCAACTGTATTTAAAGGGCTCTGATTTTACTAACCAATGGTTCATGTTATTATAATTGTATGACTAAAATATGGTAAGACACGTGTACTTGTTACTAATAACTGATGTTACGAAGTTCTTTTTTTTTACCGCAGAGTTCGCAGAGATTTTACGCAGAGTGCTACAGAGTTAATATTTATTTCTCTGCGGTTCTCTGTATATTTTTCTCAGCGAACTCTGCGGTTAATTATTTTTTGTGTAACATGAGCTAATAACTTAAAGGAACAACTTTCATTTTCTTGATCGTTGAAAGTATAACCATTGTAGTAACATTAGCGATTTCCGAAATGTTTCTTATTTTGTCCATTGCCAGGCTTTCATAAGCAGCAATATCAGTAACCATTATTTTAAGAACATAATCAGATGATCCGGTAACATGGTAACATTCAATGATTTCAGGGATCTCTTCAATTTGTTTAATAAAATTCGGAACCGAATTACCTCTTGTTTGCGCTAAAGACACTAGCATAAAGGTCTGGATCCCCAATCCAAGGCTTTCAACGTTTAATTCGGCATGATAACTTTTAATGATCTTAGCTTTTTCCAGCTTTTTAACCCTTTCAAAGGTGGGTGTTGCCGAAAGTCCTACTTTTTGAGCCAGATCAAGATTGCTGATTCTGCCATCTATTTGTAGCTCTTTTAAAATTTTTAAGTCAGTTTTATCTAATTTTTCAACCTTTTTCATACTTGCTTTCTGATTTTTTCACAAAGAAACAGTAAAAAACGCTAACTGTAACTAATTCCTAAGGATTTTAATCCAAGATTTTACATTATTTAAGTTTATTCGGGTGTTTGCCCTTTCTGGTGTAGCTCCGCCTTTTTTTATTATCGACCTTACTTTCCTTACAATAACCTGCTATTATTTCTAGTTCATCGAAAATTACTCAGCGGTTTTTGATATGGAGCTTACAATTGTAGGCCAATAAGTGAATAAGTGCAAAATTAACCTGTAAAAAAGAGGTTTTGTTGATTTGTTGGTTGTTTAAAAGAATATTATTCTGTTAATTAACAAAGTAGGAGATTTAAATTGTTGATAACTTTTCGGTGGTTAGGAGTTGGTGGTTTAAAAAAAAGTCCTACCCTTGCCCTGTCAAAAAAACTGCTTCAACGAGATAAGGCAGAATAAGGTTTCAAAAATTACAATTATTTAAGAATATAAAACTAAAATTGAATAATATGAAAAAAATAGTACTCTGCTCTTTTGTTGCTTTGTCAATGATGGGAGTATCAGCTCAAGCTCAAAGCATCCGTTGCAGCACCATGGAAAACTTAGAAAGATTAAAATTAGCTGATCCAACTTTAGAAAGCCGTATGGCTAAAATAGAGAAACAAAGTCAACAAATAATTTCGAAAAGTGGTGGACAAGGTAGTTTAGAGCTTGCTTCAATCATTAATATACCTGTGGTTGTTCATGTATTATATAAAACTGCTGAACAAAACATAAGCAATGCACAGATCCAATCTCAAATTGATGTTTTAAACGAAGACTTTAGAAGGTTAAATTCCGATAAAACAAATACGCCTTCAGGTTTTGTTTCGGGAGCTGCTGATGCAGAGATTACTTTTTGCCTTGCTTCTATCGATCCTAACGGAGGCGCAACAACAGGTATCATCAGAAAAGCTACTTCAGTAAGTTCATTCAGTGATAATGATGGAGCAAAATATGCATCTTATGGAGGTGATAACGCATGGCCTTCAGATAGCTATCTTAATATCTGGGTGTGTAATTTAGGCGGAGGCTTGCTTGGATATGCCCAGTTTCCAGGTGGTCCGGCTTCAACTGATGGGGTGGTGATTAATTACAATCACTTCGGAAGAGGTTTTGCTACTGGCGCTCCATATAATAAAGGTAGAACTGCAACACATGAAGTTGGTCATTGGTTAAATCTTCGTCATATTTGGGGAGATGCAAATTGTGGTAATGACCTTGTTAATGATACACCAACTCAGCAAACCTCCAATTACGGTTGTCCTTCTTTCCCTAACGTAACCTGCTCAAACACAATAAATGGCGACCAGTTCATGAATTACATGGATTATACCGATGATGGTTGTATGAATATGTTTTCGCTGGGACAAAAATCCAGAATGAAATCATTATTTGTATCCGGAAATGCAAGAGCTGACTTAGCTTTATCATCAGCTTGCGGGGGATCTGCTCCTGTTCCTCCTTCAACTTCTTCCTCTGCCGTTCTTACCATAGGAACTGGTATCGGCACTATGGTAGCTCCTTATGGCACCTATTACATGGATGAAAAATCGCAATTTATCATTACTAAATCCGAACTGGTTGCTGCCGGTTATTCAGTTGTACAAAATGTTATTGAGGCACTCGCTTTTAATGTTCAAAGTGCAAGCGGCCAAGCAATGCAGAATTTTACAATTAAAATGGGTGCTACCACTTTAAGCTCATTCAGCTCAAATACTTATTTGGATAATTCTGACATGACCACAGTTTATTCAGCCAGCCAAACTGTTGTTACCGGATGGAACACACATACATTTACTACTCCATTTACTTATTCAGGCACAGGAAATCTTGCAATTGAAATATGCTGGGATAACAGTGCATATACTACCGATTCAAAAGTATATTGCACAAGTTTGCCTACTTCTAAAACCATTTTTAAGCAACAGGATGTTACATCTGGTGGAATATGCTCCGCTACAATTGGTACCAAAGGCCTTAACCGCCCTAACATTCGATTAACAGTTGGTTCAACTCCACTTGAAGACAGGGCATCAGCTATTGATGACATTAAACTACCTGAAGTTACATTTGCAGTTTATCCAAATCCAGCTTCCAGTTTTTTAAATATCAACTATCAGATCGCGTCTGATAATTCAACGGTAACATTCTCTGTTTACAACATGATGGGCGCTTTAATAAGCTCATTAACTGAACAAAGCATTTCCGCTGGTGAGCAAAGTCTTTCATTAGATTTTTCTTCTAATGATAATATGTCGGATGGTATTTACTTGCTTTCGCTTAATGTGAATGGAACTGTTCAAACAAAACGTTTTGTGTTAAAGAGATAGTAGAATTTAGTTTGTTTTTAAATATAGTTTGTCTTTTCATTTGGGCGTTCCTTTTTCATAAACAAGAAAAGGGCGGGCTTGGAATTTATCCTGAGCGAAGTCGAAGGACTTCAATCTTTCCCGATAAAAATCGGGAAAGGATTTACGTGGAATTTATCCTGAGCCTGACGAAGGGATCCCTAACACAGCCTTCAGGTTGAAACTTTAAGCCTGGTTAAATTTGTTCAAAAATAGCTTTTTCAACTCTTTCGCACTATTTCCCGACTCCGCTCGAACAATGTGGTTTAGTTAAGAGAAAAATATCCACGCACAGTCTTTCGACAAGCCTCTGACTGACCGCGCGCTGGTCATATTGAGCCTTCGAAATATGTGGGAAGGCTTCTAAAGTAAACGACATTGTCCCCTCGAAATGGCCATTCGCGCTGTCATTTCGAGCGGAGTCGAGAAAGTGTGTAAGCTTC
>JAIOQD010000521.1 GCA_021413595.1 Bacteroidota bacterium
TTAAAGGGATAGTATCCTGAGCAATGGCTTTGTTTGGAACCGACAAAATCATAATGAGCAAAATTAACAGAACGAAATACCTGTTAGTAAGCTGATCAAGTAGGTAACTGTATGATGATCTAGAAGTAATCATTTCAAATTTTGCTAAATAATATGAGCATTATTGTTTTTTAGGACTATCGCTTTCGTTTTTGCCCAATACATAGGTTAAACCAAACTGTGGGCTAAAACCCAGCACCTGATGATAGTTGGCAGAAATGTCTAGCTTAAAATTTTTGAGATTCAATCCAAATCCAAAAGAACTGAGCGTAGGGTTGGTAGCTATTCCTGCACGCAAATAAAATTCTTTTACAGCTTTATACTCAATACCGGCTTTGAATATTGATTTTTTTGACATATCCTTTTCAGTTTCAATAGCAACTGTTACTTTGTCAGAAAAATTATAATCGGCTCCTAAACGAATGATAGTAGGGATGCGCTCATTATTATAATCGGATAATTTTGCACGGGTAGGATTGAATACATGAGCGCCAATGGTTAATTCTTTTATAGGTTTAGCCTGAATACCAAATTCTGCAGCAAGGGTACCTTTACTTCCATAACCTTCCGAAATTTTGGTAGTTAAATAATCCATTGCAATACCCATAGAGAATTTATCACTAAAGGCTTTAGCAAATGAAAAACAATATTTATTCTCACTAAAAAGGGAGTAACCGAAATTGGAAATTGATAAACCAAACGTTCCTCCTTTTATAGGAAGAGCAATTACTGCACCTTTCAAACTTAATTCTTTTAATGAAAATCGGTTTTCGTAATATACCCCTGCCGCAATTTTTTTCATAAATCCTAGTCCTGCTTGGTTTTGTTGAGCACTCCATACATCACTTAAAGAAACCGAGGCATTGCCCATTGCAGAGGACCGTGCACCAATCGGGAAATTTTCATTGCCTGCTTTTGCAAGAAGCACAAAACCTATTGAGAAAATAAGTAAAGCGCCAGCCCTTAATCTCTTCCCCGAAGGTGAGGGGAGGATAGTTGAGAAAAGATGGATAAGTAGTTTGTTAATACACATCGTCATTAGGGTTAATCGTTCCTGTTTTTTTTTCTTTTCTTTTATGTTTCGCCTCTTCTCCTTGGCGATGGGGGGATGGAGAGGGTCCCTTCCTTTAATTTGTTTTAAATTCGAACTTTATCTCGCTAAGTTCTTTATTTGCTTTTAAAACTTTATTTTTTAGGCTTTCTTTAAAATCAATTACTTTTTGTAACAAGTCATTATCACCTGTTGCAAGAATTTGTACAGCAAGTATTCCTGCATTTTGTCCCCCATCCAGAGCAACAGTTGCTACCGGAATACCTGCAGGCATTTGTAGAATGGATAATACGGAGTCCCATCCGTCAATGGAAATTGCTGAGCGGCAAGGTACACCAATTACAGGAATAGGACAAAAAGCAGCTACTACACCGGGTAAATGAGCCGCTCCACCTGCTCCTGCAATAATTACACGAATACCTTTTGTGTGTGCGTTTTTAGCAAACTCCGCCACTTGTTCCGGTACACGATGTGCACTCAAAGCATTTATTTCAAATGGGATTTTAAATTCGTTGAGGATTTTTGCCGCCTCTTGCATAATAGGCATATCGCTTGTACTACCCATAATAATGCTTACCTTAGGTATCATATATATTAATTTGGTAATTTGATAATGTGTTTATATGAAAATTGAATAAATAAATTTTGATATTAACACCTACTCAAAATAGATTTTAACTGATTTGTTGTATAAAGGGTAAAAATAGTTTTTTTTCCTAATATAAATAAATAAAATCAAACGTTTTGTGAAGGCTTATTTTACGTAATTTCGTTGCCTTAAAAGCATATTTATGAGTAAGGTAGTAATACACGGACATACGTTTAAAATAAAAATAAGTGCAGCCGAAATTCAAAAGGCAGTAACGGATGTTGCACGTCAAATTAACATTGATCTAAAGGATAAAAAACCTTTATTTTTAGCTGTGTTGAATGGTTCCTTTATGTTTGCGTCAGATCTGATGAAAAAAGTAAATGTGGAATGTGAAATTTCCTTTATGAAACTTGCATCTTATGAAGGCACTTCCTCTACAGGTACAATTAAACAGCTGATCGGTATTAACGAAGATATCAAAGGCCGCACGGTTGTTATTATTGAAGATATTGTAGATACGGGCAATACTATCGAAAATATTTCGGAACAATTGAAAGTATTGGGTGTTTCTGAAATAAAAATTGCAACACTCCTTTTTAAGCCGGAAGCATATACAAAAACAATTCCTATCGAGTACACTGCTATAGTAGTACCCAATGATTTTCTTGTTGGTTATGGCTTAGATTACAACGGACTTGGTCGCAATCTGGCTGATATATATGTGTTAGATTATGTAGCTGATGAGATTTCGAGATAATTTAATAATTTAAAATGCAGAATGGATGGTAGGCTGGGGTGTTGAAGAACCTGCTTTTTTCTTTCAATTTTTTTAATAAACACAAATTCGTAATTCGTTAAAATTCGTAATTCGTAGTATATGTTAAACATTGTTTTATTTGGACCTCCAGGGGCAGGAAAAGGTACTCAGTCAGAAAAATTAATTGCTAACTACCAATTGATCCATCTTTCAACGGGTGATATATTTCGTGCAAATATTAAAGGCGCAACAGAATTAGGTATGCTTGCCAAAAGTTTTATGGATAAAGGGCAATTGGTGCCGGATGAGGTAACAATACGGATGCTAGAAAGCGAAGTAAATAAATATCCGACTGCCAAGGGATTTATTTTTGATGGATTCCCTCGTACCATTGCTCAGGCAGAGGCTTTGGATATATTTTTATCTAAAAGGGGGCAATCTTTATCAGCAGTACTTTCATTGGAAGTAAAAGAAGATGAATTGCGTTTAAGACTTGCTGAAAGGGCTAAATCATCGGGAAGACCTGATGATGCGAATCCGGAAGTTATTCAGAAACGTATTGATGTATATAAAAACGAAACGTTGCCATTAAAAGATCACTTTACAACGCAAGGTAAATACAAAGGAATTAATGGAATTGGTGAGATAAATGAGATTTTTAATTCTTTGTGCGCAGAAATTGATCAATTAAATTAGGCAATAATGAATAATATAAACACTGGTGCTTTATATTACAAGATGTAATGTCAGCAGGAGCTTGTCGAAGTCTTAAAAAAAATCGAAGTACGAAATATAAAAAATATGTCTGATAGTAATTTTGTTGATTATGTAAAAATTTGTTGCCGTTCGGGTAAAGGGGGCGCAGGTTCAGCGCATTTGCATCGTAGTAAATTAACTGCCAAAGGTGGTCCTGATGGTGGTGATGGTGGACGAGGTGGTCACGTTATTGTTCGCGGTAATAAACAATTTTGGACACTCATTCACTTAAAGTATCGTAAACATATAATTGCAGAACCTGGTGGAGGTGGCGGGACTCAACGTATGACAGGTGCAGAAGGCAAAGATGAAATTTTAGAAGTGCCCTTAGGAACGATCATCAGAGATGCTGAAACAGGCGAAATCGAAGGAGAGATAACAGAAGAAGGGGAAGAAAAAATTGTAGTACCCGGTGGAAGAGGTGGATTAGGTAATGATCATTTTAAATCATCAACCAATCAAACACCACGCTTTGCGCAGCCTGGTGAAGATGGTCAGGATATTTGGAAAATTTTAGAATTAAAACTTTTAGCGGACGTTGGTTTAGTTGGTTTCCCAAATGCGGGTAAATCTACTCTTCTTTCAGTTGTATCTGCTGCTAAACCTGAAATAGCAAACTATCCTTTTACTACCCTTGTTCCGAATTTAGGAATTATTAAATATAGGGATTATCAATCCTTTGTAATGGCTGATATTCCGGGAATCATAGAAGGTGCAAGTGAAGGCAAAGGGTTAGGAATTCGCTTTTTACGGCACATTGAGCGCAACTCTTCTTTATTATTTTTGGTTCCTGCCGATAGCGATGATATCATTAAAGAATATAAAATTTTATTGAATGAGCTGGATCTATATAATCCTGAATTGCTTCATAAAAAAAG
>JAIOQD010000522.1:0-3026 GCA_021413595.1 Bacteroidota bacterium
GATCGGTACCTATCGGTAATTTTACATAGATATATACAAAATTAGGATCTCCTTGAGGAAAGAAAACGACCTTAGGACTACGTACCGCAAAAAACATAATCGACAAAATAAACAATGCCATTACACCCCACACAGCTCTTCCTGGGTGTTTTAAGAAACGAACCAATAGATTAGAATACCTACGTTGAAAAGATGGCCATAATTTGGTTTGAAAATTTTCAATCACTTTGTGCAACCAAAACCGATGGAATAACATAAAAAATGCAAAAAATAAAACTAAGTTTCCAAATGCATGAAATCCCATTGCATGTGATAATAATGCTGCTATTACATACATTACTAGTTGAAGTATGGCAAGTTTAGATAGTTTTCCGTATTTGGCTTTTTCTTCGTGATGCGGTTTCATGAAATCAACAGCAAATACTGGGTTGATAATATAAGCTACCACTAATGATGCAATCAGGGTAATAATAAGTGTAACAGGAAGATAGAACATAAATTTTCCAATAATACCACCCCAGAATAAAAGAGGTACAAAAGGTGCAAGTGTGGTTAATGTTCCACTTAATACAGGTAAAAACACTTCCCCCGCAGCCATTTTAGCAGAAGTTACGATGTCCTTTTTCCCGTTGTCGAATATCCTATGTGTATTCTCAATTACCACAATAGCATCATCCACTACAATTCCAAGTGCGAGTAAAAAGCCAAATAATACAATCATATTAATTGTATAACTGAACCCAAAAAAGCCTCCAATCATTGGCATTACGGCAAATGCAATAAACATAGATAAAGGAACGGATGAAGCCACAAAGATGGCATTGGTAACTCCCATAAAAAACATCAAAATAAAGGTTACCAAAACAAATCCAATAATGATAGTATTGATCAAATCATGTAGGGTGCTTCTTGTTTTTTCAGATTGGTCGCCTGTAATGGTTACTTTCAATTCTTTTGGGAAATTTTCTTTTTCCATTTTTTCAATCAATGCATACACTTTATCAGAGGCATCAATAAGGTTTTCTCCTGTACGTTTAATAACGTTTAATGTAATTACATTCTTGCCTTCTAAACGGGCATAACTTTCCTGCTCTTTGTTTCCATCTACAACTTCGGCAATGTCTTTTAAATATACTTTTACTCCGGAACCAGAACTAACTACCAGATTTTTAATTTCTTCTACGCTCTTAAATTCACCTTTAATAGATAAACTACGTTTCATTCCATCCATAGGCACCAAACCTCCTGAAATATTCATGTTTTCATACTGTACAGCACGTTGAATATCACCCAATGAAAAATTAGCGGCTTGCATTTTAAACATATCGATATTGATCTGGATTTCACGTTCCAAATCACCAACCATAACAACGCGTGAAATTTCTTTCATTGCTTCTATACCATCTTTAACATCATCTGCATATTTTTTTAGTTTGTTCAGATCCATATTCCCAGCAATATTTACATACATGATGGGGAGTTCTGAAAAGTTAACTTCAATTACATTGGGTTGTCTTGTAAGGTCTTTTGGTAAATCTGTTGAAGCTTTATCAACAGCATCTTTTACTTTTTGCTTTGCATCCGGAATATTGGTGGAGGTGTTAAACTCTACCATTATGACAGATACATCTTGTAATGAGGTGGAATTTAATTTTTTAACACCTGCAATTCCTTTCAATTGTTTTTCAATAGGTTGGGTTACCAAATTTTCAATATTTGTAGGGGAATTGCCTACATATACGGTGTTGATATAGATGGTTGGAACAACTATTTCCGGAAAGCTTTCTTTTGGTAAACTGTTATACGAAGAGATGCCGATGAGTGCAACAAAAACGGTAAGTATATAAATACTTATTTTGTTATCGATTGCCCAGCTGGATGGTTTAAATTCTTTGAAGTTCATAATCGTAAGTTTCTCCTGACTTCCCTCAAGGGGATAGTTATTTAAGTTAAAATACTGGTTTTTTTACTCAATCTTCTCTCTGTGAATAGTTGAAGGGCGTTTTTTTATTTTTTGTACGCTATAGCATCGCCTTCGTTAATAATATCATAGCCAAGCGTGATTAATAAATCATTTTCTTTTAATCCTGATTTTATTTCCGCTTGTCCGCTATACTCTTTTCCTAAAGTTACTAAACGTTTTTTAGCGATTCCGTTTTCGGCAACAAAAACAAAAGGAGCACTGTTTTCATCTTTTTGAATGGTACGAACAGGTATAACAATAGTTGGTTCAGCAGAACTATAATCGTTGATATTTAGTCGGGAAACCATATTTGGGTGGTATTCTGTTTTATTATCTAAAAGAACTTCAACTAAAAAAGTTCTGCTTGCTGGGTTAATGGCACGTGCTACATAATTCACTTTTGTTTTTAAGGAATCTTCCATATCAGGGAAATAAATAATAACATCACTACCTTTTTTTATTTTAGATGCATAGGTTTCTGAAATATCTGCTTTTACTTTTAAGTTGGAGAAATTAATAACACGTATAGAAGGCATGCCGGGAGCTACCATTTGTCCTAGTTTTACATCAACAGCATCAACAGTACCACTAATTGGTGAAACAATTTTAGACATGGACAATTGCTGTTGAAGCATTGCTATCTTTTTTTCCATACTTTCTTTGTTGGTTTTTGCCTGTAAAAACTGAACTTCGGTTCCTATTTTTTGTTCCCATAAGTTTTTCTGTTTTTCGAAAATCTGGTTTACAAGGGCTGAGTTTATTTCAAGGTCAGCAATATTTTGATAAATAGTACGTACATCTGTTTCAGCTAGTACGTCTCCTTTATTTACTTGGTCGCCTACTTTTACGTTAATTTTTGTAATTGTACCTGGCATCTCAGTACTAAGAGTAATGTTTTCGTCTGCATCTACCCGGCCTTGTACATCAATATAGTTTTTAAATGTTTCTGATTTTAGATTCATTACTGCTACGGCAATTCCATGTGCAAGAGAATCGCTTGCATTCAACTCTGATTCAAGAGAGGCTATTTTTGACTTTAGTTCTGATTCTTGCTTTTTAAGTT
>JAIOQD010000522.1:3051-6791 GCA_021413595.1 Bacteroidota bacterium
TGGTATTAAAAATATTTTTTTCATTAGTTTATATTGTTGAATTTGTATTTTCTATTGTGTTTGTTTTAAATAATCTATTAAACGGCCTTGCCATTTTGCCTAGATGTTTGTTCAGAAAGTCAAAATATTATTTCAAATTACCATTTGCTTTATCAAAGTCAATTTTTGCAACCAAGGCATCAAACAAAGCATTGAAATAGTTGGTTTGTGATTCTTTTAAAGCTGTTTCGGCTGTTAACATTTCAATATTTGAACCAACACCTTGTTCATATTTTAGTTTGGATAAACGATATACTTCTTCAGCAAGTGCAATATTTTTCTTTTGATTTTCGAGAGATGCAGATGCATTGTGTAAAATGGTCATTGAAGAGGATAGTTCCAGATCAATTGATTTTTTAATGAACTCGATATTGTTTTCTGCTTTTTGTAAGGAGAGTTTTGCTTGTTGGTTTTTGGCGCTACGCTGTAAACCTGTAAAAATAGGCATAGTAACCTTTGCGCCAACCAATGCAGTAGGGTACCATCCATAGCCTGTACTGAAAATGCTGAACGTGTTACGTTGCGCAGAACCACTTAAACTACCGTAAGCAAATGCATTTGGTAAATAGGAAAAACGATTGCGTTTTAAATCAAGGCTGGCAAGTTTATGTTGTGTTTCAAACAAATTGTATTCAGCGCGTTTTGCGTAATCAAACTTTTCACCGGATACATTTTTGCTTATATCAAATTTTACATCGGCCAATTTGTCTGACAATTTAAGTGTAGCATTAATATCCATGCCCATTTGGTATTTTAATAAATAAGCCCCAAGTTGCAGTAAACGCTGTACTTTTTCCTGCTCTATCAATAAATTATTATGGGTAACGGTTAACCGGTCCAGATCAATTTTTTCTACAAAACCATTATCATTTAAAATTTTTGTATCATCCATCGCTTTTTTTATGCGTATGATATTCGCATCCATTAATTTCATCCGTTCTTCGTTTATCAAAACAGTATAGTATGCCTTACTTACTGTTGCAGCTATTTCAACGTGAGTGCGTTGTATTGCTGTTGTTGAAAGTTCTACATATACTTTTGATGCCTGTAACCCTAAAAAATAGTCTCCGCTAAAAATCAATTGACTTGCATCTAATCCGGCTGTTGCCTGGTACGTTGTTCCAAACTTAACGGCAGCAAATGATCCCGGAGGGCCACCAAAAATTTCAGCGGGAATTAAAGAAGTTGGTATTTCCAAAAAATCTTTCACATCAAAGCTGGAGTTGATTTGTGGAAGTCCCATTCCCATTATTTCGTTTACTTTTTTCTTTGCTATTTCCTGATCAATCATTGCATTTTTAATATCACGTTGATTTTGTAATGCAAAGTCGATTGATTGTTGAATAGAAAACGAGTAGTTCAGGCTGTCATTCAACTGTCCGAAAGAGCTTACTGCTATCACACCTAATCCAAATATTAAAATTATTTTTTTCATTTTGTTTTTCTTGTTTTCCTTCGAGTTACGAATTTGTTTTAATTAAAAAAACTATAATTATTCTATCCCAACTGCTGCACAAATCCTATCTATCTCACAACCTCGAACAGAGGAACTAATTGCCAACTGCTTAATTGGAAAATTGCTAATTACTCATCTTCTGTTACTTGTTTATGCTTGTTAATTAATTTATGTCCTTTTATAGTACAAATTCCATGTAAAAAATGGTCAAGTAGCGCTAATTGTACATCAACAATTTTAAATTTATCTGGCGGAAAAGCTTGAGCGTTGAACCCCATTTCAACTTCTTCCATTCTTAATCTGGCAATAATTTTTGTATTAATATCCTCACGAACTAAACCTTGTTCAATTCCTCGTTTAACCGAATCTTCGACCATGCGCTCGATACACTCTTCCTTAAACTGTTTAAATAATTTCCAAGAGCGAGGATGGTATTTTTGCAGATCATAAAACAAATTTGGATTCATTTGCGAAAACATTACACCCATGTGCTTCATCATTGCAAAAACCTCCTCTATTACATTTGCAGATTCGTTTGCTATTTGCTTAAACTCGCATTCATTTGTTTGCATGCGTTGAACCATGAGTTTTTCAACTATTTCATTTTTATCGGAATAGAATTGATAAATTGTTTTTTTTGATATGCCTAAATGTTTGGCTATATCATCCATTGTGATGCTTTTAATGCCATACTTAAAAAACAGTTCTTCAGCTCCTATTAATATTCTGTCCTTTGTTTCCATTATTAAATTTACTATTTCGGGCACAAAACTATGGAAACGTTTTTCATTTTCAAAGTTTCCTGAGCGATTTTTTTATTTTTTTTCTGGTCAGCGGCTTTTTGTTCATAAAAAGCGGCCGCAAGCTTAATCGTATCAATAGAATCAAAGTATTTGCGCAAATTGAAGTAAAAGGCAAGTAAAAGGTTTTTGTATTTGGGAAGAACATTCGATTTTTTTTTATTCCTTTGTTGAATACATTATTTTTCAAATGAAAAAAATCACTCCTTTTTTATTCTTTCTGATTATTCTTATGGCGAATGGGGCATTTTCCCAACCTTATGTTGATATTGTTAGTTTTAACTGCCAAACATTTTCCTCGGTTTATAAAGACAATACCAACTAGAAAAATAAAACGGATGATTATTTTCTAAACTTTTTTTTACCGAAACAATTTAAAAATGGTAACACCTTATTGATCCGCTTAAACAGTGAAATGATCAGTTCTACAATTACCCCCGATTCTTCCTATACTTCAAAATTGTACAATGTTTCCTTGCCTGTAGGATTCCAGTTTGTATCAAAAAATAAAAAGTGGAAAACTGTACTAATTGGCATTCCAAAAATGGCCTCTGATTTTAAAGGTGCTGTTGATAATTACGATTACCAATATGGAGGAATTTTTTTAGAAAACTATGTACACAATGAAAAGTTAAAAATAAAGGCAGGTTTATATTATAACAGCGAAGCTTTTGGAAACTTTTTTATGCCTTTGGTTGGGCTCGACTGGAAAGTGTCTGATAGATTAAATTTATATGGTATCCTGCCATCGAGTTATAAAGTAGAATATGCTTTTGTGAAAAATAAATTATACGCTGGAGTAAACTTCAGATCACTAACCCGATCTTTTCGTTTATCAAAAGTGAAAAACCTGGATTACGTTCGTTATAATGAGATTCAGTTGAAACTGTTTGCCGATTTTTTTGTACGTAAAAAGATTTTAATTTTTGGAGAAGTGGGGTATTCGCTGGGTAAAAGTCCTTTGCAATTTACATACAATACAAAACAAGAAACGTTCAGCAGCCCGGTTTATACTCCCCTTAAAAGCTATCTGGTTTTTAACATTGGTGTGGCTTATCGTATTCGATTAGATCTTGAGAAGCAAGAGTAAATCAATTGAAATTATTTAATGTTCTTAACAAAAACTGTTTTAAAAAAGCTTACACAATTTTATCGACAGGGTCGAAATAACCAAGTGCGCAGTCATTTTTAGCTTGTCGAGCATTGAGGCTGATCACATTAACTAATAAAAATATATAAAGTCTAATACAAAAACTTATTATAAGGATAACGCTTAAGGTGCATTTCTTTTACCCGTTCATAAAGCACACTTTTAAATTCATCAATATTTTGTTTATCGGCAGCGGAAATAAAAACACATTTAGCATTTAGATTAATCATCCATTTTTTATTCAATTACTCTAAACTGATATTGTGTATTGTTATTGGAGAAAGATCATCAACAT
>JAIOQD010000523.1 GCA_021413595.1 Bacteroidota bacterium
TTAAGCTATGGGCCGCTTTTACCCAATACGTTTCTTTCATTGCCATTTGCACATCAGCGTTTACCATTTACTGAAAATGCCAATTCCTATCTAGATTGGATTAAAATACCCTACAAGCGTTTGTTTGGTTCACCCGATATTGAACATAATGATGTGGTAGTTTTTAATTATCCAATGGATGATGAACGTCCGGTTGATCAGCGGGTGTATTATATCAAGCGTTGCGTGGCCATTGCAGGGGATACATTAGAAATCAGAAGCGGGCAGGTCTATATAAATGGTAAATACAATGATGTTCCTGAAAAATTACAATTTAATTATAAAATTTTAACCGACACAGATACCATTGATTCCGATACTTTAACAAAATTAGGCATTACCGAAGGAGGAAAGATGCATAACAAAGGTGAATATTGGTTTACACTGAATACTGAAAATATTGATAAAATAAAACAATTACCTCATGTTACCAGTGTTGAGCCTCTCCTTGAAAAGAAAGGGAGTTACAGCGATTATATGTTCCCTGAAAATGAGCATTTTCTTTGGAACGTGGATTTTTTTGGTCCAGTTTATGTACCAAAGTCAGGAGATTCTATACAACTGACTATGGAATCGATTCCGCTCTATGAAAGAATTATCGGTGTATATGAAAAAAACAGTTTGCGTTTTAGTAACGATTCCATATTCATTAACGATAAATACAGCACTCAGTACACTTTTAAAATGAATTACTTTTTTATGATGGGAGATAATCGTCACAGTTCTGCCGACTCGCGCTTTTGGGGCTTTGTACCCGAAGATCATATTGTAGGGAAAACAGTATTGGTATTATTATCAATTGATAAATCAGAAACAGGAAGTAATATTCGTTGGAATCGTTGGTTTAAATTAGTTCATTAGTCATTGGTTAATTAGTTTATTCGAATGCCATCTGTCATAGAATTTATACGGAGTTCAAAATTTTTGATGACTTTAAAAATTATATTTCACAATTTTTACCAATAAACCAATGACCAATAAACCAATGACCAATGAACCAATGAACCAATTAACAATCCTTCCAACCGCCTATCTTGGACCAATTCAATATTATTCGAAACTTATCCAATACCCCGAAAGTATCATTGAGCATTGCGAACATTTTACAAAACAAACTTACCGCAGCCGATGTGATATATATTCCCCAAATGGCCTAAAAACATTAAGCGTTCCGCTTGTAAAACGTAACCATCGCCAGACAGTAAAAGATTTGAAAATTTCGTATGATGTCGACTGGCAAAAGCTTCACTGGCGGACATTAGAATCAAGTTACAGAAGATCTCCTTTTTTTGAATATTTTGAGGATGATATTTACCCATCTTATCATGATAAAAAATACGATTTTTTAATTGATCTGAACGAAGCCTTGCAACAAGAAATGCTGATTCTTTTGAAAAGGAAACCTAACTATAGTTTTACCTCTGAATACCATAAAGAATATATCGATGCCGATGATTATAGAACCATCATTTCACCTAAAGAATCCTTAGAAAAGGATGTAAACTTCTCAATAAAAACCTATTCTCAGGTATTTGAAACAAGGCATGGATTTAT
Organism: Bacteroidota bacterium; assembly: GCA_021413595.1. Classification (GTDB taxonomy): domain Bacteria; phylum Bacteroidota; class Bacteroidia; order 2-12-FULL-35-15; family 2-12-FULL-35-15; genus 2-12-FULL-35-15. The sequence goes on from JAIOQD010000523.1 coordinate 1,594, forward strand.
TCCTAATTTAAGCATCGTTGATCTGCTTTTTAATCAGGGTTCAAGGGCATTGGAGTTTATATGATCTCAATTCGATTTTTGTTATATTTGACACGTCAATTTCATCCAATAATCGTTCTGACTTGAGAATAAGATTGCTGTGCAAAAAAAGATAATGTGTATCGGCAATGTCATCCCGATCCCATTTTTATGGGAGAGGGATCTTGTAAATCAGGATGGCAAAGGTTTTGGTGTTGCCGCTAAGGCTAAATAATTGATAATAATAATAACAAGAATAATAACAAGATCTCTTGCGAAAAGCTCGGGATGACAAATAAGAATTAACAAATTTTTTAAAATGGATATAGAATTCAATAAAAATGAAGATAAAATGAACCTGCTTATTTCTGCAATGGAAAAAAAGCTGGAGAAAATTTATTTAGGCGGATGAAAAGGCAGAATAGATAAGTTACACGAACAGGTCAAAATGACTGCACGCGAGCGTATCGAATACCTGATCGATAAAGGCTCTAAAACTATTGAGATTGGAGCTTTCACAGGTGAAGATATGTATAAGGAACATGGTGGATGTTCGGCAGGTGGTGTAGTGATTGTGATTGGTTATATTAGTGGCAGGCAGTGTATTATTGTGGCCAATGACGCAACAGAAAAAGCAGGGGCATGGTTTCCTATTACCGGGAAAAAGAATTTGAGAGCTCAGGAAATTGCCATGGAGAACCGTTTGCCAATTATTTATTTGGTGGATAGTGCAGGGGTTTATCTTCCATTACAAGATGAAATTTTTCCTGACAAAGAACATTTTGGACGTATTTTTCGCAACAATGCAATTATGTCGGGAATGGGGATTCTGCAAATTTCGGCTGTTATGGGTAGCTGTGTTGCCGGTGGCGCATATCTTCCAATTATGAGTGACGAAGCTATGATTGTTGATAAAACAGGCAGTATTTTTCTGGCTGGTTCCTATCTTGTAAAAGCCGCAATTGGTGAAAGCCCCTAAAAAGGTGGAGAAGGATATTTTTGGAATAATTCCCGATGCACGCGACAAACAATATGATATGCACGAAATTATCGCCCGTTTGGTGGATGATTCGGATTTTGAAGAGTACAAAGAAGGGTATGGGCAAAGTATTTTATGCGGTCTCGCACGCATTGAGGGCTGGAGCGTTGGAATAGTTGCAAATCAACGTAAGGTGGTGAAAAGTAAAAAAGGAGAGATGCAATTTGGAGGTGTAATATACAGCGACAGTGCCGAAAAATCTGCTCGTTTTATTATGAATTGTAATCAAAAGAAAATTCCATTATTGTTTTTGCAGGATGTTACCGGTTTTATGGTAGGCTCTCGTTCCGAACATGGTGGTATTATTAAAGATGGCGCAAAAATGGTAAATGCAATGGCAAATTCTGTTGTACCGAAATTTACTGTGGTCATTGGGAATTCATACGGTGCAGGTAATTATGCCATGTGTGGAAAGGCATACGATCCACGCTTAATTGTAGGTTGGCCAACCGCTCAGATCGCTGTAATGGGAGGGGCGCAAGCGGCAAAAGTATTAGTTCAGATAGAGGTAGCTTCCTTAAAAGCGAAAGGCGAAATAATCACTCCGGAAAAAGAAGCTGAATTGTATAACAAAACAAAAGACCGTTACGATAGCCAAACAACTCCATATTATGCTGCAGCGCGCCTGTGGGTAGATGCAATCATAAACCCCTTAGATACGCGCAAATGGATCTCTATGGGCATAGAAATGGCAAATAATGCCCCTATTACTAAAGCGTATAATGTTGGAGTACTCCAAACATAGTGATATCTAGGATGCTGGTAATGAGCCGAATAAATGGGATTAGCTACTATATTTAAAAACATAAAACAATGAAATCATACGATACTGTATCAGAAGCCGTTGATGATTTAATAAAACGAGGTTTTACTCACGATTTTAAAATCTGTTCAGAAGGTATTGAGTGCTTATGTTAGAAATCGAGCTTCATCCCGAACATTTTGAAATTATTGAACTGTAACGTTTTGAGGGTAATTTTGACCCTGCTGACGAAGCTGTTGTATATGGTATTCAATCAAACACCGGAATAAAAGGTGTTTTAGTGAATGGATTTGGTATATATTCTGATAGTATTTCAGATACCGTGGTTGAAAAATTAAAAAAACATCTGTTATAAAAACTTACAAAAAATTAGAAATAGTATAATTAAAAAAACTTACTTTTGTTAAAAGCAAAATATAAAATATAAAATTCTACAAAATGAAGAACAAGTCACTAATCTTTACTCCCCGTTTTATTTTTATTACATCGGCTATTTTAGTAGCTGCGGTTAGCCGATTGTTCCCGCACATTCCCAACTTTACTCCCATTGCTGCAATGGCATTGTTTGGTGGTGTTTATTTTTCCGACAAACGGTTGGCCTTGGTTATCCCTTTAATTGCTATGCTTTTAAGTGATATTGCAATGCAACTGATCTTTGGTTGGGGTTTTCATAATACAATGATTTATGTTTATGTAGGTTTTATTTTAACCTCTTTAATTGGAATTATGGTAAAACGCAACGTTTCCTTTTTATCGGTAACAGCAGGTTCAATTCTATCATCAATATTATTTTTCGTTATTACTAATTTTGGTGTTTGGGCGGCATTTGGCACAGAAATGGGCCTTACAGGCTTATATACCACTTATTTATTGGGGGTTCCATTTTTTGCACCAACTTTGTTAGGTGATCTGTTTTTCAATGGCGTTTTATTTGGCGCATTTTATTTGGCTCAAATAAAATATCCTATATTGGTTAAGGCATAATATAAATTTGCAAATTTAATATACAATGGCGGTACTTTTTGTTCCGCCATTTTTTTATACTTTCAATACATACGGCAGTTCATACCTAGCAAAGCCGAGGGATACTTTTATTTGTTTTATATAAAATTATTGAATTAGGCAATAATGAAAAACACAAACACTGTTGTTTTATATTACAACGTGTGATGTCACCTAGATTCCCGCAGTGTTGCAGAATGGGTAAGTGGGGCACCCCCAATTTCATATCCTGACAAACACGATATTGAAAATGCAAAAAAAAATTGGTAAACCAACCGCTGGTAATCTGAAAATACATGGACTTAGAAACGGCCTTGATTTTATATCAAAATTTCAAAGGTGGTATGACTGGCCTGCCGGTTGCATTGCTTTAACAGACCAAGAAGCTGACGAACTATATTCTTCAACAAAAATCGGGACAAAAATTGAAATTAAACCCTGATACTATTGAACAGTGGAAAAGTTTATTTTACTGGCGTATAATCAATCTCAGAATTATCTTTTAATCTCCTTCATAATCAATTTCAACAAAGCTTTAGCATCTGCTTCATCCAATTGCAATCCAAATTTTATTTCTTTCCCATAGTAATCAAAGGTCAGCTTTTCGCCACCTATTACCCAATAAGAATTATTTAAATCTTCCATAAATGAATTTTCTTTTGGTTCGATTAATCGAAGATCTTTAATAAAATCAATTTCGTACGTTTTTATTTTACCACGGCCTGAAACATCACGCTTATAGAGTAATTTCTTGTCATTTATTTTTATTTTTTCTTTACCGGATTTCCTCCACAAATAAGCATGAAAAATTTTATATTCAAAATAGGCCCAAAATCCCATCCACACAATAATAGCCGTTTTAGTATTTGGGTCGTGCATTATAAAATATTGTGAAAGCACTATTATCCCACTAATGCTCCAAAGGATGAACCAAAGAAATAAAAACCGGCTCTTCAGTTTATTTATGAGGGAAAGTATTACTATGCTAAGTTCGCTTTCTGTACGTTTTATGCTTATCCGTTTACCAATATATTCCATTCCGAAAAATTAATTATGGAACAAAATTATCAATTAATTCTATATTTGTGTTAGCTAAATGGCTATTAAAAATTTTAGATTCCTATTAAATTTAATGTTTTAAATAAAAATATAAAAATGAAAACATCAACCGTTATTCTGGCATTTCTGATCCTTATACTATCAAGTAGCTGTAAAAAAGAGTACACCTGTGTTTGCTCAAATTCAACCGGCACTACAGAAGCCTTCACTGTAAAAACTACCAAAAGTAAAGCCGAAAAACAATGTAATGCGCACTATCAGGAACATTACGGAACAGTCACATTTGATCAAACTACATGTGAGTTGAAGTAGTATGAGTGATATCTGCCGATGGGGTGCATGATAATTTTTTTTTGCTTTAATATTTTTGCTAAATATATGCAACAACACTCCCCTTCTTCACACTTTCTCGACAAGCTACCATTGACGTTTTTTATAACCGCAGTTCGATTTTAAAAACAACAGAAATATCTGCAAAGAGAAGCATTTAAGGCCTTCGTCAATTCCATATTTATGAATTCCATTAATTGTAGCAATGATTGGATACAAACGAGAATTTGTCATACACTTCCTAGATGAATGGACTTTAT
>JAIOQD010000524.1 GCA_021413595.1 Bacteroidota bacterium
TCAAGACATTGGTGCAACTTCATTAATTGCTCCTACCAGTCCTCTTTGTGCTGCGATCAATCAATCGGTTGTTGTAAGTATAAAAAACTTTAACGCTGGCACCATTGATTTTACAGTAGATACTGTTGTTGTAACCGTTGAAATAACAGGTGCAAGTACACAAACATTCACCGATACCGTATATTCGGGAACTCTCGCTTTCGATTCGGTACAAAATGTTACTGTAACTGCGCTTTGTGACCTAAGCACTGTTGGTACCCACATATTCAAAACCTATACCTCTATCCTGTCGAATGATGCAGACGACCTTAACGACACATTAGCGGCAGTAAACATTGTTGTAAATCCGGTACCGGCAACCCCAACCATCACTGCTTACGGAGCTATCACCTTTTGTGAAGGCGACAGCGTACTTTTAGTTTCGAGCAGTGCAACTGCAAATGTATGGACTGGTGGAACAACTAATGATTCACTTTATGTTCCAATTTCAGGTCCTTATTCAGTAACAGTATCCAACGGAAGTTGTTCTGCAACATCCACTGTTACCACGGTTACGCAACCGATACATTAACGGTAACGGTAACTATGGCTGGTTGCTCAACGATGTCTGACACAACAATAATAACAGTAAACCCATACCCGGCAATGCCTGTTATCACAACTTCGGATACAGTTGTATTCTGTATGGGTGAGAATGTAATACTTTATTCAAGCAGCTCTGTTGGTAATATGTGGACAGGTGGAAGTACAGGCGACTCACTTATTGTTTCTGATTCGGGTGCTTATTCTGTTACAGTAACAATTGGTGGCTGTTCTACCGTTTCCACAGACACTACAGTTACTGTAAATCCATTACCAACAGTAACTTTAGCTTCTTTTACCACTACTCCATGTTCGGATGATGCTCCATTTGCTTTAGTAGGAGGTTTACCTGCCGGTGGAACTTATTCAGGAATAGGTGTTACAAGCGGAACCACTTTTAATCCGGGGAGTGCAGGAGCTATTCAAGGGGTTACTTATACGTATATTGATCTTAATGGCTGCGCCAACGTGGCAACAAGTAATATGACTGTTGTTTTTTGTACCGGAATTGAAGAATATACTTCCGAAAATGTTAGTGTTTACCCTAACCCAACAACAACCGGAATTTTTAATATTACTCTCAGAAATGCAAGCTCTACTGAAATGATGATCAGTATTATAGATATACAAGGGAAAGAAGTGTACAAAGCTTTAGAAAAAAATATTTCGGCTGATTACAAAAAAGAAATTAACATAATGCACCTTGCAAAAGGTATCTACTACATCAAATTGAGCACGGATGTTGAGGTAAAAATTCAAAAATTAATTGTTGAGTAGATCTTGTTTGAGTTTTAAATGATTAATTTTCAAGTAAATACAGACTTCTACAATACTTAATCTTGATTTATCCAATTTAGAAGGAAGGGTAGTTTTTTATTGAATTCCCCTTTCTGTTATTCTTTTTCAAAGAGAATACCCTTCTCAATGTAGATTAACCGCCAATAAAAAACGGAGCCTCAGGCGGGATGCTGAAAGAACTAAAATTATTTTATTAAAAAATAAATAACTATTAAAATAATATCAAATGAATAACCCTACATCTTATACCAAGAACAGCAATTTTCAAAAACCAGGGGCCATTTTTAAAAAAATGCTTTTTGCAATCGTTTTACTTATATTTCCCGCTTTAACTCCTATTTTTGCCCAAATAGTTGTTACAGCTCCATCATTAACAGTAGCAGCCTGTCCTGCATTTCCAACCAGCGCAGGTACATTGGGAGATCTTGTAATCACAGAAACTTTGGTAGATGATATTTCCGGTTCTGGAACAGTGATCCTTAGCGCACCAACTAATTTCGAGTTTACTTCTGCAGGAACAGCCTCAGCAACGGGTACTGAAATAACCGGAGTTTCTGTGGTTCTTGACAATGCAACCACACTTACTCTTACTTTTACTGTTAGCGGACTTATCGAACTAAACGCTATTACATTGAGCGGTATTCAGGCAATTGGAATTAATGCAGCTACCCCTGCAAGTAATATTACACATACTGGAGGAACAGCTACATTTAACATAAATGTTAACGTTGCTATTCATGCAATACTCACATCTACCTTAAGTCCTGTTTTAAGCAGTACATTAAGCCCTGACTCAATATGCAGCGGTACAGCATTTAGTTATACTCCTACAAGTGCAGCAACAGGAGCAACTTTTACCTGGACAAGACCAGTAGTAGTTGGTATAAGCAACCTTGCTGGTAATGGTACAGATAATCCGAATGAAACACTTACCAATTCAACATCCGATTCGGTATTCGTACTATATATTTATTCTGTTACAGCTAACGGCTGCACCAACCCGGATACCGACAGTGTAATTGTTGAAGTAAATGCTTTATCTACTTCCAGCTCGTCTGCAACGGCCGACCCCAATCCGGTTTTACCTGGCGACTCCACATTGTTAACTCAAACTGGAGGATCACTTGGAACTGACGCTATATACAATTGGTATTCGGGCACCTGTGGTGGAACGCTTGTTGGGACAGGAGATTCAATTTATGTAACCCCTTCTGCATTGACCACCTATTTTGTAAGGGCAGAAGGTACGTGTAACACCACATCCTGCGTATCAGTTTTGGTAGATCAAATTTCCGGAATTATAGAAAAAAATAGGATTTCAGGCATTACCGTTTTTCCAAATCCTTTTGCATCACAAACAACCATTTCATTTACAAAAGAACTAAAAAATGCAACACTAAAAATTGTTGATGTTTTAGGTAAAGAGGTTAAAGTCATTGAGGTTTCAGGAAATCAGTTAATACTCAGAAAAGGAGAATTAAGGGCTGGGGTTTATTTTATTCAGATTATTTTAGAAAAAGAACTGATTGCTAACCAAAAAGTTGTTATTCAATAGAAAGGTATAGTTTAATGCGGTTTTCCCTCCGGTATTTTTAGAGTGGCAGTCCTATGCTCCAGCAGCGAGTGAAATATTGATAGAAATTATATCAACCTGCCTTTAAATCCCCCCAATAGGCGAAATATTTCGCTCATTCGGAGCTAAAAAATTGGTAATATGCATTCCCTACAAAGGTTTAGCCACTTCTGTGGCCAGTAAAGGCTTACCATCAGGTTAAAAGCATTGCTCATGTTGAATTTGTTTCAACATCAATGAGATTCCGAAACAAGCCAAAAAAAACGTTTTTTCAATACCTCCTAAGCGGTCAATGTCATTTGTTCTCCCTGCTTTATACCCGCTTTTCTGATTCTGCCGTAAAATCAGTCCTTTGGGGAGGGTTGTATTTTGGTTTTAAAAAATAATTAAATTAGGCAATTGCTTACAATCGTTTTAAATATACACTCTAGGCTAAAGCGTGCGAAGGTCATACTAGGTCTATCGAAGGCTGCAACAGATTTTTTTTCTTGAAAAATGAAATTATTGAGCGGAATCGAGAAATCGTGGGAAGCTAGAAACTGTTTTGAATAAAATTTAAGCAGATTTAATGATAGAAAAATTGACATTTTTATAAATAAATATCCGTAAATTGCAGTATCATAAAACTAAATACTTCAATAAATGATAAAATTGAAACAATCATTGGTCGTAATTGTCTTTATCGTTATTGGCATATACAATGTGTTTTCTCAATCCATTAATTCTGACAATAAATATACCGGGTCAAGCTTTAAAATGCCTGAAAACATTAAATCAGGTGATTATATAGAAAAAACGGTAATTATAAAAGTAAAGCCTCAATTTCGCTCAATTTGCTTATCCGATAAAATTGAAAACGAATTATTTAAATCTTTATTTAATAGCATCCAGGGAAATAGTCTGGTAAAGAAATTCCCACACACCAAAGCACCCGAACGACTTGTAAATGAAAGGGGAGAGCGTTTGGCTGATCTAACATTGATCTATGAATTTAGTTATGCAGCATCCTTTTCATTAGAAAAAGTGATCAGTAAATTTTTAGCATTACAGTTATTTGAATATGCTGAGCCTCATTACCTTCCTCAGCTATGTTATACGCCTAACCGGAGTGGAACCGAATCACCCTGATTTAAAAAACAATATTAAGCATAATTATGCTGATATAATTGGAGGGGGTGATACAGACAGTGATGGTTATACTGATAATTTTTCGGGGTGGGATTTGGGAGAAAATGATAATGACCCTACTTACAATTCAAATTCACATGGTGTGCATGTTTCGGGGATTGCAGCAGCATCGGTTGATAACGCAACAGGCGTGGCAGGTATAGGTTTTAAATGTAAATTTTTGCCCATCAAAATTACCGATGCCGGAGGGGTTCTCACAAAATCGTATGAAGCCATTACGTATGCCGCTGACCATGGCTGCTCGGTTATTAATTGTTCCTGGGGTGGAGCTGGTGGCGGGCAATTGGGGCAAGATGTAATTGACTATGCCACAATAAATAAAAACGCTCTGGTTATTGGTGCTGCAGGAAATAATGGAATAGATGAAGCATTTTATCCTGCGGCTTATAAGTATGTTATTAGCGTGGCAAATACAAAGAGTGATGATAGACGTTCTACTTCTTCTAATTTTAATTATACCGTTGATGTATGTGCCCCGGGCGAAAGCATTAACTCCACTTATCCTGTAAACGGGTATTCATCGCAAACCGGTACATCCATGTCGGCACCATGTGTATCAGGCGCAGCTGCAATCATTAAATCTTTTTATCCATCCTATACTGCTTTGCAGGTTGGGGAGCGTTTAAAAGTTACCTGTGATAATATCTATCCCTTAATGAGTCCTATTTATGCAAACAAATTAGGTAACGGACGTATTAATTTATTTAAAGCGTTAACAGCAGCATCATCACCATCTGTAATGATGACGCAGCGAAATTATACCGACAATAATGATGATACTTTTGTAATTGGTGATACATTGCGTGTAACCGGCAATTTCATTAACTACCTTGGACCAACCACCAATCTTACAGTTACACTTTCCTCTACTTCATCCTATGTAAGCATTCTTGATGGGACCACCACCTTGGGTGCATTAAGTACACTTGGAGTGGCTAATAATAATACGGATGCTTATACAGTAAAAATACTTTCTACTGCCCCGGCAAATCAGGCGGTACTGTTTAAACTCGCCTACTCCGATCCTGCCACATCTTATGTTGCATATGAATTTTTCACTGTTATTGTAAACGTGGATTATATCAACATTACTATCAATGATGTGCAAACTACCATAAGCAGTGGCGGACGTATCGGATACAGCCAGAACAGCCAGGCTGGCGGTTTAGGATTCAAATACATGAGCGGTGGAACTATTTTATATGAAGCAGGTTTAATGATCGGTGTAAGCGATACTAAGGTTTCAGATGCCATAAGAAGCATTTCAACGCCTGAAGCTGATTTTCAATCGGTAGTTGCAGCACGCAACATAGTACCTGCTGTTTTTTCTGAATTTGATGTGGATGGAACCTTTAAATATAATCTTGCTACTTCACCCTTACCTATTACAGTTCATCATAGGGCATTT
>JAIOQD010000525.1 GCA_021413595.1 Bacteroidota bacterium
CTCTCCATTCCCTTTTTGAATTACTTTTTTAATGCCAACATCTAAAGAAAAACGCTGTGCAATTTTACCTTGAGGAATAATGTCTGGAGCTAAATAAATAGCGGTTAATTGAGCGTCCATTTTTTTGGGTAAATGAAAAGTATTATTCAGCTTTATGTTTCCTGAAATAATTTCTTGTTTATCGGCTGTAAACGTATTTGGAACAGGATATTTATTTTCAACCCTAAAAGCATTGATTTGATTGTGGCATCCATTAAGATTTAAATTAAAGGAATACCATTTTGCGACTTCCTGTGTTAACATAATTTCTAAACCTGTATTGTAACTTCTGCCTGCGTTTTGAAATATAGCATAAATCAAATTACTATTTGGAGTAATACTCGAAATACGTGTAATAGTCCCATCAGCAAAACGGTGATAAGCAGCAGAATACAAATACCCTTTATTCCAACTTACTTTGTAACCAAGTTCAAATGAATTGGTAAACTGAGGTCGTAAAGCAGGATTTCCAACTTTAATAATTTCTGCATCATCGTATTTTGGAAAAATTCTTATGTCCACTTCATTTGGTCTGTCAACTCTGCGATTATAGAATAGTGAAATTTTGTTGTGGTCGTCTATTTTGTATGCCAATCTTCCATTAGGAAAGGGCTGTGTGTAATTATATCCATCACTATTATAGGTGTTGTGATTAGGATTTACATCATATTGAATTTTCACATATTCTACTCTCAATCCCAATTCCGCTTCCCATTTCTTGTTTTCAAAGACATAGTTTCCATAAATAGCAGGAATCAATTCTATATAAGTTGCCCAGCCACCTGCATTGGTGTCTAAAACAGAATTTGTTCCTGGAATAAATTGCATATTAGTTGGAATATTTCTATTGCGAAATTTAATACCCGTTTCAATTCGTCCGTATTTCAATGGCTTTATGTAGTCAAAATTAAAGTCATAAACTTGCTCGTCTGATAATAATTTAAAAGCATCTGTTCCAGTTGTTGTTGGTAAAAAGTTATTATAAAAATATTTTTCATCTTCTCTATGAAATGTATAGTTAAACTCGATATTCAATAAATGTCCTGCCTGTTTAAATTTATGTTGATATACGGCAGTTGCCATTACTGTTGTCTTTAGTTCGTCTTCTAAAAACAGCCACAGTCTTTGTCTTTCCGAATTGTTGGCATTGAAAAAGGGTTGATCACCTTTGTCAATTATTTTTTCACTACCAAATAATGAGGAAATGGTTAGCGTATTGTTTTCATTGATAGCCCAATCAAAACCAGCCTTTGAAGTAAAATAATTGGTGTTACGATTTCTTTTTAATTGCTGATTAATAATTGTTCCATCATCATAGGTTCGGGTTATAAATTCATTTTTATTTAGTGTTTGAGTATAAAGATTGTCTGCTTGAAAAAATGCGTTTATCTTCTTTTTTCTATAATTCAATGATAGGGATGGATTTATTTTTGGAGTAAATTGGTATTGTGGTCGTATGCTTGGTAGATTTGCTTGCCGAATCCACAACGAACCTAAACCTGTTGTAAAGCCAACCTTACCATTAAATCCTTCTTGCTTATTTTTCTTCATTACAATATTAATGATGCCCGCATTTCCATTTGCATCGTACTTTGATGAAGGGTTATTAATGATTTCAATTTTTTCGATTGCTGAGGCAGGAATGTTATCTAAACCAGATTGACTTCCAAAACCAGTTAAGGCGGTTTGCTTACCATCAATTAGTACTGTTACTTTATCATTCCCTCTTAATTGCACTTTTCCGTCTTGAACTGTTACGCCCGACAAATTTTGCATTGTCTGTAAAACCGAACCTCCATTTTGGCTAATGTTATCTTCAACGGAATATGTTTTTTTGTCCATTTTACTATTTATTTCATCTTGCTTGGTAGAAACAATAACTTCATTTAAAGTGGTTGTATTTTCTTGTAATTCAATGGTTGAAACATCTAAAAAATCTGAAAGATTTCCAACATAAAGAGTTTGTTTTTTTGTAAGATAACCGATGAAAGAAATTTCAAAATAATAGTTGTTCGGCTTAATATTGGAAAGGGTAAATCGGCCTTCTTCGTTACTTATTGTTCCTATTACAAAAGCACTATCCTTTTCGGTTTTCAATACTACATTTACATATGACAATGCGGATTTGTCCGCTTTGTCTTCTATTAAACCTGATATGGTAACGCCTTTTGTTTGACCAACCAAGCTAAAGCTAGAAATGATATTGAATAAAACAAAAATTACAAATAAATTATTTTTTTTAAGTTGTTTCATCTTCTAACTATTTTTAATAGGCATCTCCTTGAGGTTTAATTTTTTATTTTCAATTAACACCAAAACAAACATTAAAAACAAAGCTACTAGTGTTGCATTCAGTGTGCCTAAATCAAGCCCTCCTTTTGAGTGTGATTTTGTCAGAAAATCACCAAAGGTGGCACCAAAAGGTCTTGTAAATATAAAAGCAATCCAAAATAAAGCAATTGCATTAATTTTAGTATAGTAATGTGATAGTATAACAGCAAAAATAATCACACCAGTAATAATTGCACCAGTTAAATAACTAAAATCAAGTACATCACTTAAATAGTCGCCAAATGCTGTTCCAAGGCTGTTAGATAATAAAACTGCGACCCAAAAATACCCCTCTTTTTCTTTGCTTAATATCGGATAAACAAGAATACTAGTAAACCTTTGTTTCCATAAAAACAGCACAATAAAAAGTAATACTATTAAAATAAAACTCCCTAATGTGTAGCCAAGAAGCAAAGTCCGATCAATAAAATCAGACAATTCTGTTCCAAGTGTAGTTGTTGAAATAATTGTTAACCAAAAAAAAGATGGAAAATATTTCTTTGAAGAAATCTGAAACAATAAACTAATTATAAAAAAAAGAAAAGTAATGGCTATTCCCATGGAATAGCCAAAATTTAAAGTGATTGAAATAAAATCCCCTAAAGTTTCTCCTAGAGTTGTTGCAATTACTTTCATTAGCCAAAAAGTTAATGTTATTTCCGCAACCTTACTTTTCACTTTTGTTTTCATTTTTTATTTATTTTCTTTGATAAATCCCCCCTTACTATCAAAAATCAAATCCATTCCTTTGATTTCAACTTCGTAAGTTACAGTATCTTTTCCATCTGTAATTTTAGCGGCCTCTTTTACTGATTGTCCTTTGTAATTTGTTTTAACATAATCCAAAATACCGTTTGGTAGTTGATTTAATTCAATTTCTACCTCGGTTTCAAGTATGTTGCCCTGTGCATCAAATAAAACCGATTGCTCCGTTTTGTCCAACTTAAATTCTGCTTCAAAATTGTCTCCTTCCTTCTCCCACTTTACCTCCTTAGTGTTTGAATATTGTTTTATAAAAGTTGTTTTTACAGGAGCTGGAACATCTTTTTCTTGTAATTTTTGTGAAAAGCTGAGTGATGTAATCATCGCTGCAACTACCATTAGTGCTATTCTTTTCATTTTTTCTATTTTAGTGAATATAAAATTTATACCACAAAGGTGCAAACCGATTTAGAAGAAATTTTGAATTGCGAAGCAAACACAAAATAAAAAAATAGTAAAGCGAGTACTTTTTAGAAGGTAACCGAAAAAGCGTGAAGATTATCGGCAAAAGAATAGGAAATTGTCCAGCTATTTAAATCTACAATTTTCTTAATAATTGCCAAGCCTAAACCATTACCT
>JAIOQD010000369.1 GCA_021413595.1 Bacteroidota bacterium
TCGAGATCAACAACCTGTACAATAGCTACACCAGAAATTACAGGGCCGCTTATCCAGGTAGTTAAGGCATCGGATATGTTGGAAGTATTGGAGATGCTGATATCCCAGGTTGTAGTGGTATTGAGTGCAAAAACAGATGGAAGAGTTGACTGAATAAACAGATCAGGCGGATCATACACCACATAATCATCGGTTTCGGATAAAAATGTGGTATCAGTTCCAGGGCCTGTTAACTGAGGAATAACTGCAAAATCAACATCATTACGTACTCCCTGGTAAACAGAAGGACTTACTTCACAACCAGGTTGAAGTGTTATTTCGAGAGTTCCATAAAAACCATCATCACTTGGCGTAATAATTGAACCTCCAAAATTTATATAATACTGCTCAACAGGAAAGCTAAGTGTATCTGAATTTGGATCAACCGGTGTTAAATTTATCCAGCTGCTGGCACTGGTAACTAATGTTCCGGCTGTTCTTATCTCTCTAAACCTGGCGGATATCAATGTATATCCCGGAGGAATTACGGCCGTTAAGTTTTCAAGATGTGACCAGTTTCGGTATTCGTAAGGGAATAAGTTCCCTCCGGCATCGTTATTATTACCCGGACCAATACTCAAATGATAATCTTGTGTTAGAACCACATTATTACAAGACTTGGTGTCATAACTTTCTGATTCCCAGTTCCTGAACCAATAGCCGATAATGGAGCAACTACCATTATAGGTTCCACATTGAAATTTGTGATCTGCCGGAGTAGGTGGAATTGGAAAAGCAGCCAGATCACTAAGGTAAAACTCATTGGAAGAGTAGCAATTTAATGGAGCCGAGTTGCGGATATTGGAAATAACTCTATATCGTGGTTCAAATACCAATGAATCATTATTCAAATAAGGGCCTGTGAAACAGCTTCCTAGCAATGAATCACTTAAGTTGTATTTAAACGTTCTTCTCGTTGAGGTGTCGGTTACCACCGGAGTAAAATTAGTACAAGTGGCAAACAAGGCTCCAGCACGATATACTTTTAATGTGGCATCAACAAATGCTAAACGATTTCCATTTGTGATGGAAGAAATAGCATAACAATACTTCCAGGATGGATACGCGATACTTGTTTTTACCCATCCATTAAACGATCCCTTAATAGTATCGCCAAACATGGCTCTGGCGGTTTTTACTTTGGTCATATCCACAGGACCCAATCCATCTGGTATTCCATTCCCTCCGCTCGGTTCATTGTCGGGATAACCATAGTTAGTGCGCTTTAAATCAAAATAAGTAAAGATCAAGCCTTCAGGACAAGGGTTTGGGCAATTGATACTAACGGCAGTACTTTGGCAGGAAACCCCTATTTCACAAGCGCAAGTGTTATTCGGGACAAAAAATGATTTAACGCTGATGGAACCCAGGCTGTCGGTTCCGGTGCAGCTGGAACAATCTAATGTCAGATCAAGCTTTAATTCTCCCTGAGCAAGGTTCCAGGGCGGAGTTCCATTAAAAATAGCTGTTATCACATTCCCTGAACTAATTACAGAAGTGGGAAGCCAAGTACTTATTCCATTTGAGCGCAGAATTTTAAGATTGCCCGAATAACTAAAACAGGAAGGCACTGTAAATTCAAATTTCCAATGCACCCCGGGTCCTGCGGGATAAGAATTGCCATAATTTGAAAATAAAAAATTAAAAGTACCGGTTTGCCCATCGTTCATAGTAGATGGAGAACCGTTGTTTGCTAAAGCTCCATAAATATTTGAATATACTCTCCCCCAATTTTCATAGATTACATACGTGTTTTGACAGATGTTTTTATACGTTCCACGGTAACGCCAGCCATTGATATAGCTTCTGCCAGTGTTTGCACATGCATTATAACAACAGCTGTATGAGTTCCATTTCAGAAAAACAGTATCTCCTGCGTTAATTGTTGGAATAGTAAGGGTCACCTTCCCAATGGGGGCTGTCATGCAGTTTAGGGTAGAAGTAGCAAATATAGTAGTGGGTACAAAAGCGGGTGTGCCAGCAATACCAACCTGCATGGTGAAACTTCCGGCATCAATATTGGAGCCAACCGTACTATTATAGCCTCCTGATGTTGCCTGAAAAATTTCTAATGCTACATTCAACGCATTTCCTAAACCTGTATTAACTATTCTTAACTGCTGAGGGCTTGCATTTCCTGCACCAATACATGTATTCATAGAGGCCGTTGGAGTCATTACCAAATTGGGTATGTAATTCGGGAAAACAATATTGGCACTCGAAACTGACGATTGGCAA
>JAIOQD010000370.1 GCA_021413595.1 Bacteroidota bacterium
CTATTTCCATTACGTATGTTTTGAAAGAACCCTCGCATGTTGGTTGCTAAGGTTTGATACGCATAATTCTGATCGGTTGCTATATTTGTAGTATTGTTAAATTTAGGTCCAAACCAATTATCAACTCCACCCATATAATAGATCAATTTCTGATTGCCAAAGGATGAACTTGCAGCAATACGATTGGCCCAAATCAGATCGCGATGAATTTTTTTGTAATAACGAGCATCAAATCCTAAAACAAAGAAATCCGTTTTAACTTTATCAATCTGTCGGTAATATTCCCCAAACACTTTTGCACGCATTCCATTATATAAATTCAGTCCCTTTTTAATAGAATTATCAAATACATATTCCGCTTTTACAAACCCCCAGTTCTCCTGAGTACTTGCCTTTGGCAATGTATTGTCATTAGTTCCCAAATAAACAGTTCTGTCATTACGAAAACTTACCGTACCTCTTACACTTGCAACTTCATTAAAAGGATACTTTAAAATGTATTTCGCATCATGTGTAAAAATTTTCACCAACGAACTATTATCAGCAATATTTAGTAAGCCCTGACGGTGTACAACAATTTGTTTATCCAGATTTTTCATCCGGTTTTCGTAGCTTAAATAATATTCATTATTATTCAAATCAAAAGAAAGACGCATTCCCCCTGAAATACGGTAGTCTTCAAATAAATCACTCATACCCACTTTAAAAAAAGCATTTAGCCCGGGGTTCAAATAAATTGGACTACCACCGCCCGAAAATTTCTGATACGAACCATTTAAAAACGAATTATCTAATTGTGAAACCACATAATCTACTGAATAATTAATATTATAATTTTTCTGTTTACCTAATTGAAATTCAGAATCATTTTTCACTTTAAATGCCGAAGAGTCAATAACATTTATAGTTTCTTTTCCCTTTTCTGCTTTTTTCTCAGTTTGCTTCAGTTCATTTTCAAATGTATAATTGTTTATATCAATTTCACTTGAATCCTTTTTCACAGGCTCATTTGTATTTTTTATAATTCTAACATTTTCAACCTGTGGTGTGTCATTGAAGGCTCTGTTCTTTGCATCCAATTCAATCTGTTCCTTTTTCTCCAAACGGTTTTTATAATCTCTGTAAGAAGTGTTTTTTAAATCAATCGGCTTAAGATCTTTATCACTTAAAATTGGAGCTACATACATCTTATATTTTCCTTTCTCGAAAATAATTTCAGTGAATTTAGAAGTTTTGAAATTTACATCTTGTTCCACAATAGAACGAGAGTAATTTGTTATCGGGAATGATGTAATTACCGTTCGATAATGCGCTGCCGTATCAATATATGCTATTACACTATCGAAACGGGCAATATAACGATTACGCACACCATTTAGATCACTCAGGTATGAAATATGGATACTGTCATAATCCGTTGGAAAAGTTTCATCAATAGTAGGAGTATTGGTAACCCGCTTTAATAACCTTGATTTGGTCACATTATCAAAAACAAACAGATCTTTGTGAGCTTGCCCCGTTTCATATTTACGTTTAGGATCAAAAAACAATGTGTCAACCGGACGGTTGGAAGCAAATACAATTTCCTTCGAATTGTGCACAAAACGAGGTGTAAGATCATCATAAATATCTTTTGTGATCTGATCATAAGCACTGGAGGCTGCCGTAAACACAAAAATATCTGTTTGTCCTTTTTGCACGGCCGACATTACAAACTTTTTGCCATCATTATTATAAGAATAATCCAATATTTTTTCGAAACCGGTAATGTTACGTTCTGTTTTCTCTTTTGTTTCTAACTCATAGGTAGTCATCACCAAATAGCCTTTACGTTCCACAATATATGAAAACAACTTCCCACTTGGGTGCCAAGCTAATAAGGGATATGAATAATCATTAATTCGATCTATCTTTTGTCCTGATTTTAATATACGTTTAACTTTATTTGCCTCAACATCATACAACCAAATTTTATTTTGCCCCATTTCATTGGTAGTGTAAAGGATATGCTTACCATCAGGACTCGCTTTTAATTGGCTATAAACCCTTGATGATTTAGGCCTTGCAAGTATAGGTAATTGTGCAGGTGATGTTTTAGTTGAATCATTGTCTTTATATTTATTTGTGAATGAATCAAAACATTCTTCCCACAAATTCCCTACCGATATTCCTAAAACAAATAATGCTGAATTATCAATATTACGGCTCACTTTGGTCATATATAAAATATTTGAAATAACCGCTTCTCCATAATTATCAGCAATATGTTTCCACAATGCGTGCCCGGCATAAACCGCATCTTTTCCTTCCAAACGATTAATATTTTTGTATTTTTTACTTAGCACCCCATCTTTTACACGATTGTCAATATCCGAATTCCAATCATTTGCAACATAGGAGATCAAGCCTTTTTG
>JAIOQD010000371.1 GCA_021413595.1 Bacteroidota bacterium
TTCCGGTTTACCTAAAATTATCTTATTGTAAAAAACGTATTGCATTTTCGCTAACTCAATACTTGTTTTCCCATGAATCTATGTACTACGGAAGTGGTTTTTTTGAAAGATTTTATACAAATTTTAATATCGGCCTAACACTATGAGAAAAGCCTACGACTTTATCATATTACTATATTTATGTTTGTCCATCAAAATAATTGCTCAGAATAATATCATACCCAATGGTAATTTTGAAAACTCAAATTCATCCGTTTGTATCAAAGGTGTTGGTAATGGTACTGATTTTGACGACAATATTGCAAATTGGAAAATGGCAGAACATTCAAATGATGCAGGAGAAGGGTGGCCTGATTGGCTTCTGTTTTCTGTTTGTCAATATGATCAACATTGTAGTTATTTTGATGGGTTATTAGTAAACTCAAATGCCTTTGTTGCAATAAAAGCAGATATACGTAAATGTAAACAGAAAACCATGTTTGAAGGCTTTAAAATAAAACGTACACACGAAGCCATTGCAGTAGGCTTAGAGAATGGAGCATCTTTTGCAGCAGACCAAGCCTACACTATACGGTATAAAATAATACCAATAAAAGCTAAAAACATAGATGCAAATGGAGATGAAAACCACCCTGTATGCATTAATTTACAAACTGATTGTCAACTTCGTGTTTTTTTAACCAAAAAGGGATATAATAATTGGAATGACAATTTGGGTAATATTAAACAGGAGTTATACAGCGCAAATTATGCTACCAATTCTGGCGAAAACGTTTATTGCAATTGGATTGCTGTTGAAGGGACTTTTGTTGTTGATTATGCAGGAATGAAAAATTTAATTTTATACGCTGAGTCTGGAGGGTTCATTATTGATGATGTTGAAATTTTTCAAAAATGTGCCGGTGATTATTTAATTCAGAATAAAAGTTATGATTTCCCTTTATACGCTCCGAACTCTCAAAGCGGTAACCACTTTAGTGAGCAATCTGGTAATTATATAAATGCAGGTTTTAATGTTGGCTCAACAACTACCTCTACAGGAAATGTTGTTGTTAAAGACGGTACCGCAGTTGTTTATACTGCTGCAAATAAAATTACACTAAAACCCGGATTTAAAGCGGAAAGTGGTTCCTATTTCCATGCTCTTATTGATTATTGTCCTAACGCACATAGAAGCACAAATAATATTGATACAACTAATTCAATGAATGATATTGATGATGATATAAATATTCTTTTTTTAACTGAAAATAAAATTAAAAATAATGGTATTTCTATAATCCCCAACCCCAACAGTGGTTCATTCACAATTACAATTACCAAAAATGATAAAGCAATTTCAATAAAAGAAATAAAAGTATTTGATATTGTCGGTAAAGTAATTTGGGAAACAGGAGCCTCTTCAAACAATGTAGTTAATGTTGACATTTCTGATTTTTCAAAAGGCGTTTATTATTTGCGTGTCACCAATGAATTAGGTGAAGTGGAGATAAAAAAGCTTGTATTGAGCGATTAATCAAAGTCGAATTTTGATACGATAAATATGAAAAAAAATCAAATTACGAACAATCTATTTTAGTATATTTACAATTCAAAAATAAAAGGAAAAAAGAAATTATGGCAGACGGAGAAAAAATTATCAGGATCGATATTGAGGAAGAAATGAAAACAGCTTACATCGATTATTCGATGTCAGTTATTGTTTCCCGTGCGTTACCTGATGTGCGTGATGGTTTAAAGCCTGTTCACCGCAGGGTGTTGTACGGAATGCTTGATCTGGGGGTTATGTCAAACAAACCTCATAAAAAATCAGCCCGTATTGTGGGTGAAGTACTTGGTAAATATCACCCTCATGGTGATACATCTGTATATGATGCCATGGTACGTATGGCCCAGGATTGGAGCTTGCGTTATCCATTGGTTGACGGACAGGGTAACTATGGTTCGGTGGATGGAGATAGTCCGGCCGCAATGCGTTATACGGAAGCCCGTTTAAGAAAAATTGCTGAGGAGATGCTTAACGATATCGAAAAAGATACTGTTGACTTTCGTCCTAATTTTGATGACAGTTTAACAGAGCCTACCGTTTTACCAACCCGTATCCCTAACCTGTTAATTAATGGCGCATCCGGTATTGCAGTAGGGATGGCAACCAATATGCCACCTCATACTTTAACCGAAATTGTGAATGCTACAATGGCATATATCGATAATCGTGAGATTGATATTGCAGGTTTGATGCAGTATGTTAAAGCACCTGATTTCCCAACAGGTGGAATTATATACGGTTACGAAGGTGTAAAAGATGCTTTTGAAACAGGCCGCGGACGTATCATCATGCGTGCGCAAACAAATGTAGAGATAGCTGATAATGGTCGTGAACGCATTATTGTTAACGCTATTCCTTTTCAGATCAATAAAGCGGAGATGATCCGTAAAACTGCTGATCTTATAAATGATAAAAAAATAGAAGGTATTTCCGATATCCGTGATGAATCGGATAGAGAAGGGATGCGTATTGTGTATGAGATAAAACGCGATGCCATTACCAATGTGGTATTGAACAACTTATTTAAATATACCGAGCTTCAAACATCATTCAGTGTAAATAATATTGCATTGGTTGGCGGCCGACCGATGATGTTGAATCTGAAAGATATGATCGTTCACTTTGTGGCACATCGTCATGACGTGGTGGTTCGCAGAACCAAATTCGAATTGATACAAGCCGAAAAACGTGCACATATCTTAGAAGGTTATTTAATTGCACTTGATCATTTAGATGAAGTAATTAAATTAATCCGTGCATCTTCAACACCAAGTGAAGCACAAGATGGCTTGATGAGTAACTTTGGATTGAGCGAACTTCAATCTAAAGCAATACTTGAAATGCGCTTACGTGTACTAACTGGTTTAGAGAGAGATAAGATAAAATCAGAGTATGCCGAATTAATGAAATTAATTGATCATTTAAGATTGGTTTTATCAGATGAAGGCTTGAGAATGCAAATTATTAAAGACGAACTTATTGAAATAAGAGACAAATACGGTGACGTTCGTAAAACTGAAGTCGTGTATTCATCGGGCGACTTTAAAATGGAAGATATGATCGCCAATGAAGAAGTGGTGATCACTATTTCTCACATGGGTTATATCAAACGTACTTTGTTATCTGAATATCGTACTCAGGCTCGTGGTGGAAAAGGTGCTAAAGGAAGTACCACCCGTGATGAAGACTTTATTGAACATTTATTTATAGCATCTACACACAACTATTTATTGTTGTTCACCGAACAAGGTCGTTGTTTCTGGATGCGTGCATTTGAAGTGCCTGAAGGAACCCGTCAATCTAAAGGAAGGGCTATCCAAAACTTAATAAATATACCTCCAACTGATAAAGTGAAAGCGTATATCAATGTGAAGAACCTAATGGATGAAGAGTACACAAAAAATAATTTTATTATCATGTGTACTAAAAATGGTATCATCAAAAAAACAACTTTAGAGGCTTATTCACGCCCTCGTCAGAATGGTATCAATGCTATTACTGTAAGAGAAGGTGATGCTTTATTAGAGGTTTTATTAACCAACGGAACCAATGAGATCATGCTAGCTTCTAAAGCCGGTAAGGTAGTACGCTTTAACGAAGCCAATGTTCGCCCAATGGGTAGAAATGCTTCAGGGGTACGTGGTATCAATATAGGGGATGAAAAAGGCAATGAAGTCATAGGTATGATTGCTATGCCTGATCAATTGAGTAATGTAATGGTGGTTTCCGAAAAAGGATACGGTAAACGTTCGGATATCGAAGAATATCGTGTTACTAAACGTGGTGGTAAAGGTGTGAAAACCATTAACATAACCGAAAAAACAGGTAATTTAATTGCTATTAAAGATGTTACCGATAAAGATGGTTTAATGATCATCAATAAATCGGGTATCATTATCCGTTTGGCAGTTGCTGAACTACGTGTTATTGGCCGTGCTACACAAGGTGTACGTTTGATAAATCTCAAAGCAACCGATGAAATAGCTGCTGTAAGTAAAGTAGATATGGAAGAGGTTATTGAAGAAGTAGCGAGCGCTGAAAACGGAACAGAAAGTGAAGGTACTGAAGGAAATACTGAAACAGGTGCTTCTGAAAATACAGAGCCTGGAACCGATGTGGACGATAAAACAGAAGAGTAATTATTTTTAACTGAACTTTGTATTTTTTATACGAAGGTATTTAATTCGCCCTCCGGTATCAAACGGGGGGCGAATTCTTATATAATGTTAAAATTGGAATTACGTTTGCGTTATGGCCATATTAGAGCGACACCATAAAGACTAATGTAACCCACCCTCTTTTTGGTGCTTCGTTTACTTGACATTTTAATAATTTGCACTAGCGCTTATGTAACAAAGGAGAGAGATTGAAATTATCAAAACTTGCTGAAAACGCAAGTTTTGATAAAAACCAACCTAAGGAATTATAATTTTTATGAAAAAAGGAATTTTACTGCTTTTCGGACTTATTTGTTTTTCAATTGGCAAAAGCCAAACAATAGCTTCCTTTCCGGGAGCCGAAGGATTTGGAGGAAAAACAATTGGCGGACGAGGCGGCCAAGTGATCTATGTTACCAATCTTGATCCCAGCGGACCAGGTTCACTAAACGAAGCATTAGCCACTCCGGGGCCTCGATACATTCTTTTTAAAGTAAGCGGTATAATTAATGCCGCAGCTGAAGTTATATATGGTGATTTTACATTAGCCGGGCAAACTTCTCCGGGAGGCATCATTGTTAGAGGTTTTATTATTGATGAAATGTATGATACCATTGGAACAGGAGATAATATAATTATTCGTCATATTCGTTCCCGTCCAAATCCGGATACAAACATAGTTGGACAAGGGTATGTGCTGGATGATGCATTCCGGTTTGATGGTGCTTCAAATGCCATTGTTGACCACTGTTCTTTCGCAAACGGTATTGATGAATGTGTTCAGATGTCGAATGCGACCAATATTTCGCTTCAGTATTGCTCATTGGCAGAAACATTGGGCGATCATTTTTATTTAGGTGGCATGTTGATGAACTATTCGAACGCTGAACATCCACAGGATAGTATTAGTATTCATCATAATATATGGAATAGGATAGGAGGTAGGATGCCGGAATTTAGCTGTGAATCTCCTTTTTGCGGATCCCGCCCATTAAATATTGAGCTATCAAACAATTTGATCTGGGATCAGCCCGTTAATATATGGTATAATTCAAACATTGACCAAACAGCGCCTATGCCTGTTGATTCCTTTTTTCTGAACATGAATTGGGTAAACAACTATAGTGTAAGCAGGGCAGACTATCCAGGAGGTATGATAGCACATGATTTTATGAATTTTTCTGAAAATCATTTTTATGCAATAGGTAATAAAATGAATTTGTACCCGGGTTATTCCGATTATGAACTTTTTTACTGCTGTAATGATTTTTCAACCAGCGGCAATAATCCAAATACTGACCTCGGTTTATTATCACAGGAGTTGGTAAGACATCCTTTCCCCTCAATTACCTACACACCAACCAATAATCTCACAAATTTTATTTATACAAATGGCGGTGCTTTTCCGCGCGACAGCATGGACAGGCGTTTGTTCAGCCACTTACCAAGCAACACTCCCGATTTAGTACCTGTTGATTCTGCCGACCATTACCACGATGCCTTTATTCTTGATTTTAATCCATCAAATCCTCCTGCCCCATTAATAGATTCGGATAATGATGGGATGCCGGATTATTGGGAAACAGCACACAGCTTAAACAATGGAGTGCAGGATCATAATGGAACTGGCCTTTCCAATTCCATTACCGGAATAAATGGTTATACCAATTTAGAATGTTATATCAATTGTTTATCCGATTTTTTAATTTCCGGACAATCGAGTTTTGCCTGTGGGATAACTGGAACAACTTCTATAAAAAATACAACTAAATATGAGGAACATGTGTATGTTTATCCGAATCCAAGCAAAGGTGATTTCACCATTTTAATGCCAAAAGCAAGTAAGGAAATAAAGGTATTTAATTCGCTTGGGCAAGAAATTTACAATTTCCCAACAAAAGGGCTAACTTCTTTGAATTTAGATTTGAATGAAAATGGCTTATATGTTATCCATATATTAGTTGATAATGAGATTGTTATAAAAAAAGTGGTGATTTGTAAATAAAATAGTTGGTTGAGGCCTTTTTAAATTTAAACAGGCCTTAAAATAAAAAACAAATCATTTTTATTTGGTTCAAGGTAATTTTATCGATTTTAGATTTAGATAAATTAGTAAATTTGACCACCATTTTCAAATAATCCAATAATTTAATTGGGATTGAATAAGATCAGCTTTTTTTTATATCATTCATTAACAAAAAAAAATCGACATTTTAAATCAGATATTATCATTAAAAAAAAGAAAAAAACATGAAGAAAAAGTTAAGAAATGTTTGCAATCTGGTTGGTTTACTGTCAATCACAGCCGCTATTAATTTACAGGCACAAGCTGTATTTATTGACAAAGTGGCACCTCGCCCTGATGGGACTGTTATTGCCTATGAAAAATATAAACTGCCAAATGGTTTGACCATCATTATCCATGAAGATCACTCTGATCCAATTGTAAACGTTCAAGTTACCTATAAAGTAGGTTCTGACCGTGAAAGTTTCGGAAAATCAGGATTTGCTCATTTCTTTGAACACATGATGTTCCAGGGATCATTAAATGTGAAAGATGAAGAGCATTTTAAACTTATTTCTTCTGCAGGTGGTGATATGAATGGGTTTACTACCAGAGATAAAACTGTTTATTACGAAACACTCCCAAGTAATCAAATGGAACTTGCATTTTGGTTAGAATCTGATAGAATGGGCTTTTTGTTAGATTCTCTAACTTCCAAAAAATTCGAAAATCAACGTGATGCCGTTAAAAATGAAAAAGGACAGGGAGATAACCAACCTTACGGACTTATGAGTGAATTAAAAGACCAAACCCTTTATCCGCTAAAACATCCATACAACTGGCCTGTAATTGGTTTTGTTGATGATTTGAACAGAGCAAATTTAGAGGACGTGAAAAACTTTTTTCTTCGTTGGTATGGCCCAAACAATGCAATTCTAAATGTTTCAGGTGATGTTGATCCAAAAGAAGTGATTCGTTTAGCCGAAAAATATTTTGGTCCTATTCCTGCCGGCCCGGAAGTTAAGAAGATGAAAGTTGCAAATTTTGTTCTTCCGGCTGATAAATACGAAAGCTATAAAGATAATATTTATCTTCCATTGAATTACAGAACTTATCCAACAGTACCACAGTACCACAGAGATGAACCTGCCCTTGAACTTTTAGCTTCAATGATGGGGGATGGTAATAATTCTATTTTTTATAAGAATTTTGTAAAAAACAAACTTGCCATACAGGCTGGTGTTAGTTATTCAGGAAGTGAACTTGCAGGTGAGTTTTCAATGTATGTAGTTGCATTTCCTCCTGATGACTATAATTTCGCAAAAATGTTCAACGAATTGGATGGAAAAGTAAAAGCAACTATTGAGGAATTTGAAAAAACAGGAATTACTGAGGAAGCATTACAAAGAGCAAAAGCTAAAAAGGAATCAGCGATAATTGATATGGCCTCAAGTGTTTT
>JAIOQD010000484.1 GCA_021413595.1 Bacteroidota bacterium
ATCTCTTTCTTTTCTTGCAAACCAAGCAATTGCACCAATCACCTGAACAGGAACAATAGGAGAACTAACATTATTATACCCTTGTGCACAAATATTCAGCTGGTCTTTATTATTTCCAAACATAAATCCACCACCGGTATAACCATATATAGAAAGTGCACCACTTTGGGATGCAAATTCAGGTAAAAAATCAGTGAAATTTACAATGCCTGTTGTATCAGGGCTAGTAACACGATCAGTTGATAATGCATGAGCTAAAGGTTTAGAAGTAACAGTACCGATTTTTCCTTGATAAGGATTGTTTTGAGAAAATGCTGCTACAGAAACTAGCATTACATTAGATAAAAGGTAAATTTTTTTCATTCTATTTTTGTTTTAAAATTAAATTAATAGTTTTTATTAAGAAACAACAGAAACACAAAGCTAATGATGAAAATTGAAATTTGCAAATTGTGGAGATTTTTTTTGAAATAGAATGGTATAGTTACCTAATGATTGTATTTTCTAACAGGAGCAATAGGGTTATACCAATACTCGATATGAATTAGCCCAATCTAATCCGCCCCACGTTTCTCGACTACGCGCGAAATGATTATCCGTGGGGATTTCAAGCGCAGTTGAGAAAGTATGCAAGCTGTTTATTGAACTAAAATATAATCAGAATTGGTATTAAAAAGAAAAAGCATGCCAATTGGCATGCTTTTCTTTTAAGCTATAAATTGAAAACTTGATTTACTTAATTACTACCATTTTCATAACTGAAGAGGTGTTTTTATCAACTGTTAACGAATAATAATAAACTCCAGCCGGAAGTTCTTCTGCATTGAATTTTACAGCGTGCTTTCCAGAAATTTGATTTCCTTCGTTTTGCTCAGCAACTTTTTTACCAGTAATATCAAAAATTGATAAAGAAACTAAGGCAGATTTTTCTAATTCATATTTAATAACAGTTGAATTTGAAAATGGATTAGGTGAGTTTTGTCCAATTTTAACACCATTTACTACGGCATCTTCATTAATACTTAAAGCACTTTCTGTTACAACAATTTCGTCCAGATACAATACATCCATATCATTAGCAGTGTGACGGAAAGCTAAATAGATCAATTGAGATTCGTAAGCAGGAGGAATCACAGCAGTTCTTAATACCCAAGTTGTATCTGTTGCTTTTGTAGGAGATGGTGAAGCATCAGTTTTTGTGTAAAAAGGTGAACCGGTAAAGTCAGCAGAAACAACCGGTGAAGAAGGGGCTGTAGTAGCATATAATTTATATCCGTCTCTGAAACCATTATTGGTTCTGTCATACCAAGAAACAATACCTCCTGCTGTAAGCGTGATTGGGCCAAACATCAACCAATTATCAGCAGTGCCAGCCGGATTGAACCATGAGGTTGCATGCCAAAAAGTAGCAGTATCAGCCATTGAGTCTTCCCAAGGGAGGAAAAAATTGTCTGCAGTTGGATTTCCATTTCCATTTACACTGGAATCAGTTGAAATATATACGCCCCAATCAGGATCAGTACCAGCATTGTTTGTTGGCAAACCGTCAGCGTCCTCAATCTCGATATTAAAATCCGCGTTATCAACAGGATTTACAAAAATCTCATCTAATTGGATATATACTAATGTATCGCCAATTGCCATTGGTTGCACATTAGGATTAATTGAACGTGAATGTACGCTTCTAGGTCCGTTTCTTTCTGAAAGTAATTTGTTTTGCGCATTTGTGGTGATTGAAATTGCAGTAGCAGCAATTAAAACGTAAATTTTTTTCATTTTTAGTCTTTATTTTTTTATGAATTAATTAATTAAATGATCGTGATAGATTTACAAATTTACCTAAGAAATCTGGTATTAACAAATTGTAACAGGAATTAAAATGTCTAAAAAAGTATAAAATATTTCAAAAATCGGCTATGCAAGCTCAGCATCAGCATACGCTTCAATAGGCGGACAGGCACAGATCAGGTTCCGATCACCATGCGCGTTATCAATGCGAGCCACGCTTGGCCAAAATTTGCTGTCTTTTATCCAATTTAATGGGAAAACAGCTTTTTCGCGAGAATAGTTGTGTTTCCAATCGTCTGTAATAACAGATTTAGCTGTGTGAGGAGCGTTTTTAAGAACATTGTCGTCTTTATCGGCAAAACCTGAACTTATTTCATCAATCTCCTTACGGATATGGATCATCACCGAACAAAAACGATCCAGCTCCTCTTTTGATTCACTTTCTGTTGGTTCGATCATTAAGGTATCGTGCACAGGGAATGATACAGTGGGTGCGTGGTATCCGTAGTCCATCAAACGTTTTGCAATATCGCCTACTTCAACTCCTGCTTCGCGTTTAAATGCAACACAATCCAAGATCATTTCATGTGCACAACGACCATTTTTACCACTGTATAAGGTAGGGTAATGGTCTTTTAAAGATTCTTTGATATAATTGGCGTTTAAAATTGCTATGCGGGTTGCTTCTGTAACTCCATCTCCGCCAAGCATTTTAATGTATCCATAAGAGATCAATAAAATCAAAGCGCTTCCAAAAGGTGCCGCAGATACGGCATGAATTCCTTTTTCTCCACCTGTTTTTATTACTGAGTGGGAGGGTAAGAATGGTACTAATTGTTTTGCAACACCAATTGGTCCCATACCAGGGCCGCCACCACCGTGAGGGATTGCAAATGTTTTATGTAAATTCAGGTGGCAAACGTCAGCCCCAATATTTCCAGGACTGGTTAAGCCAACCTGTGCATTCATATTGGCGCCATCCATATAAACCTGCCCCCCATTTTCATGGATTATATTAGTAATTTCGATAATGCTTTCCTCGTAAACTCCGTGTGTACTCGGATAGGTAACCATTAAACATGCTAAATTATTTTTGTGAAGAATAGCTTTTTCGCGCATATCGTTTACATCGATATTTCCTTTATCGTCACATTTTACTAATACGATCTTTAAGCCACACATAGCAGCACTTGCCGGATTGGTACCATGTGCAGAGGTTGGAATTAAGGCAATATTTCTATGTGAATCACCTCTGGATTGATGATATGCCTGAATAACCAATAACCCAGTATATTCGCCTTGAGCTCCACTGTTTGGTTGAAAACTCATTTTTGCGAAGCCGGTTATTTCACTCAAGGCTCTATCCAGATCAGTAATTACTTCTTGATAGCCTGCCGCCTGTTCAATAGGTACAAAAGGGTGTATGTGAGCAAATTCAGGCCATGTAATAGGCATTAATTCGGATGCAGCGTTTAATTTCATTGTACAAGAGCCCAGTGAAATCATTGAATGTGTTAAGGACAGGTCTTTATTTTCCAATCGTTTAATGTAACGCATCATCTCTGATTCGGAATGATAGGTGTTAAAAATCGGATGACTCAGAATTAAAGATTTACGATTTTGAATTGTGGTTTTTTGATTGAAGATAATTTCTTCAGTTATTTTGGAAGTCGCTTTCCCGGAGGCTTTTGCGAATACTTCAATAATTGCATTTAAATCGTTTGCATCTGTTGTTTGATCTACAGAAATGGTAATTGCGTTATTTGTATATCGGAAATTAATTTCGGCAGTTTCAGATAGTTGCTTGATTTTATTAGCATCTGCGTCATTAATTTTTATCGTATCAAAATAAATTCCTTTTTCAATTGAATACCCCAGTTTTTCTAATTCCGCAGCTAATGCCAGTGCTGAAAAATGTACCTGCTGAGCAATTCCTTTAAGGCCTTCGGGACCGTGGTATATAGCATACATGCTTGCCATAATGGCTAACAATGCTTGTGCGGTACAAATATTGGAAGTTGCTTTATCTCTTCGGATATGTTGTTCACGTGTTTGTAATGCCATACGTAAAGCAGGATTGCCTTGTGCATCAATGGAAACCCCGATGATACGTCCCGGAATGATACGCTTATATTCTTCGCGGCAGGCAAAAAAGGCAGCGTGAGGGCCACCGTAGCCCATTGGTACACCAAAGCGTTGTGTGTTTCCAACAACAATATCAGCGCCCCATTCGCCTGGAGGAGGCAATAAAACCAGACTCAATACATCAGCAGCAACAGCTATGGATATTCCATTTATTTTTGCTTTTTTTACAAAATCAGAATAGTTGTGAACTGCACCATCCACAGTGGGATATTGAAGTAATGCAGCATAAGTGCTGCTATCCAATGTTGCAGTTTTAAAATCACCTATCACTAACTCAATTCCCATGGGAGTAGAGCGTGTTTTTAATAAGTCAATGGTTTGAGGATAACATTCATTTGAAACAAAAAATTTATTCGCTCCATTTTTTACTGCTTCACGTGAGCGGCTACTGAAGAGCATTGCCATTGCTTCGGCTGCAGCTGTGGATTCATCCAGCAATGAGGCATTTGCAATTTCCATTCCGGTTAAATCCATGATCATGGTTTGGAAGTTTAACAATGCTTCTAAACGTCCTTGTGAAATTTCAGCCTGGTAAGGAGTGTAAGCAGTGTACCATCCTGGATTTTCTAAAATATTACGTTGTATAACAGGAGGGACAATTGTATTAAAGTAACCTAAACCGATATATGTTTTAAAAACTTTATTTTTTGAAGCGATAACGCGTAAGTGTTTGTGGTAATTATATTCTGTTAAGCCTGTTGGTAGGTTCAAAGGCTTTTTTAAACGGATGGCAGCAGGTATTGTTTGGTCAATTAATTCATCAACTGAATTGGCTCCAATTTTTTTTAGCATTGCTTTTACATCATTTTCTCTCGGACCGTTATGACGGTTTACAAATTTATCGGTTCTAATCATTGTTATTTTTTTTAGGGAATGCAAATATAATCAGAAAAAAGGTAAGAGAGAAATGAAACAATTTCACAATTTTGTGCACACAAATTGTAAAAATTGTTGAATTGTTATTTAATTGAATTTTTTTAAAGGATTAATATAAGGAAAAAGAGCCACTATTTTTATACTTGTCCGAGTAATTTGATATGCCGCCCATCGTTTTAATTTTGCAGTCCAATGATTGTTTTGGTGAATCGGAAAAACCTGCTTGCAGCCGGTTTCAATAACAGATTTTAA
This sequence comes from Bacteroidota bacterium, assembly GCA_021413595.1. Lineage (GTDB taxonomy): Bacteria > Bacteroidota > Bacteroidia > 2-12-FULL-35-15 > 2-12-FULL-35-15 > 2-12-FULL-35-15. Next base: position 5,062 of record JAIOQD010000484.1, read on the forward strand.
ATGAAGTTGAAATGAATCCGAAAATTGTTGATCTAAAATGTCGATATTAAGCTCAATACTGCCATAAGCACTAAGATGATTTAAGTTAAAAGAACCAATTGTAGTCCATTTATCATCAATCACAGCAACTTTACCGTGTAAAACAGACTTTTCCCATTCGTAAATTTTTATTCCATTGCGAAAAAGCAGATCATACAACCATCTGGTAGCGGTTTGAAATACTGGGACATCGGAAACGCCAGCCATAATAAGATGGACTTCTACGCCACGCTTTGCTGCTCTGATCAAGGCTTTTCTAAGTCTGGTGCCCGGTAAAAAATAACTACCTGTAATATAAATGGATTTTTTTGCTTTTTGTATCGCTTGCAAATAGCTTACACTAATCTGATTTTTTCGTCTTAATCGATCGTTCTCTCTAATTCGAACAAAAAAGGGTTCGTGCAATTGAATTTGTTTAGGAATTTTTTTTACTTTTTTTTGTTTTCTGATAAATCTTCTTCCGTACACCTGCGTACATATATTAATAATTGTCTGGCAAATACTTCCTTTAATAAGGACTGCATAATCAAGCCAAGCGATTTCTGCAGCCGAACCATGATATTTGTCGGCTATGTTGATGCCGCCAACAAGAGCAATGTTTTGGTCGGCTACCACCACTTTGTGGTGTAATCGCCTGCCAAAATAAATATTCTGGGAAGAAAAAAGCGGAGAAAAAAAACGCATGTGGATGCCCGAGACCCTGAGGGTCTTCACAAATTTTCGAGAAAGTGATTTAGAGCCATAACCATCCAGAATCATGTATATTTGAACACCCCGCTCCGAAGCCACTATTAATGCTTTAGCTATGCGTTTTCCTGTTTCGTCTTCATCGAAAATATAGGTTTGCAGGTGAAGGGTGTGTTTTGCAGAGAGGATTAGGTTTTCAAGCGTTTCGAAATAATCATTGCCACTGTGAACTAGCCTTATTTCAGCAGCTTTGTGATACTCTTCGGTTTTAAAAGAATTTCTTATAAAAATTCTAATATTCATAATTTATTTTTTTGAATTACAAACTCGCACTCACATCATTAATTTTATATTAAGGAAATTGGAGTCCAACATGGTTTTCAATTGCAAAAGTACAGTTG
>JAIOQD010000485.1 GCA_021413595.1 Bacteroidota bacterium
GATAATAACATAGATATATTACTGGACAGTGATGGGGATGATGTTGCTGAAAATGGTGATTTTAAAATAGGTGATGGCCGTTTAGATGATTGTTGTGCGATTTTTAAATTGAACAGCAATTCATTAAAATATGATCCAATACTGGCTCCAAATTTAGTTATGATGATGAATAGTAAAACAAGTTCATTGGAGATAAAACAAACATTGGCTTTGAATTTAGGAAGGGATAATAAAAAATATAAAGTGTTGGAAGTGAAGAATGGCAACATTGATTTTGAAATTTAATGAAACAAGTAACGGTTGAAAATAATCAAAGTATTTGGGATTTAGCCATTCAGTATTACGGTTCTGTTGATGGCATAAAGCAACTGATATTAGACAATGCAACAAAATTAAATTTAAATGATTCGGTTGTTCCTGGTACTAAAATAATTGTACGTGAAGAAATGATCATCAATAAACCGATGGTTGATTATTTAAAGAAAAAAGAGATAAAACCTGCTACAGCTGTTTCCGTTCCAAGTGCAAGTGGGTTTGGCGATTACAGTAATGATTATAATAACGATTACTTATAATGAAAAGGACAAGAGCGCAAATAAAATCCAAGATCGATTCATATCTAACCACTAATGGTAATGGAGATATTACGGGTGCGCAGCATAATGATCTTGAAACGGATATTAAGGACTCTTTTGCAAATCTTGATGATGATGCGTATTTGTTTGGTGTACGCGAATTTAATGAATATCGATTTTATCCATACCAAGAGCAGGTAATTAAATCGGGTGCAATTTATCAATGCTCTAATTTGGCTGGGTTTTTAGGAGTTTGGAACCCGAGCGACTTTGTGATGCTTCAGGCAGCATCTTCAAATTTAGATGTGATCGGGCAATTACTAACTGGTTATGTAATAAGTGTTGGAGCAATATCTTCTTCCGATAGTATTTTAACTTCCATTCAAAAGTTGGCTGGAAATGTAGCAACCTTAAACTTGTCTCAGGTACTTGTTGCTGGAAACGATGCGGGTAATAATTACATGAGTAATCTCACGTACATCGAATACGGCCAGTCAACTATCAATATTCAAAATAGCGAATTAAAATATGGTCCTGGTGCAGCTGCTTTAAATTGGAATACTAAAATCTTAAGTGGTTCCCATTGGGATTATGACTCCGATTACTCAGGAACATACACTACTCGCTCATTGGTAGATAAAGGGTATGTAACCTCTGCCATAGCCTCAGGAGTTTCAGCTTATTTGCAGCTCGCAGGAGGAACATTATCAGGCGATGTTTTATTTACCGGAGGGAAAGGGATTGATACAACTGCGACCGGAGGAACTGATACTTTAAATATTGGCGGGACAAATGCTGATGTAATTAATATCGGTAGAGCTGGAGCGACTGTTAATGTTTTAGGTTCAGCACTCTATGAATACGCTGCCAATCAATATGTTTTAGATAAGTTGATAACTCTGAATTATAATGGAGCTGTTGGAAGTGGTGCGGGCGTTGGATTTGAAATAGAAGAAAATAGTACCATAACCGGCTATTTAAAAACAAATATAACAAGAGACGGTTTTGTTATGTTAGCTCCTGCAAATAGTTACGGGGCAACTTTATCATTGGCTTCATTAGCAAACGATCGTACTTACATTTTACCTGATGCCTCTGGAACAATAGCTTTAACAAGTGATCTGACATCGGGTTATATTCCTTATACTGGAGCAACAACCAATGTTAATTTAGGAGTCAGAACGTTAACTAATTCAACGAATATCACTTCACCTTTAATATACGGCAGTTCAGCAATTAATGGAGTTATCACAATAGAAGGAACAAGTAGCGCAACCAAAACTACTTCTTATGTTAATTTACAGCCTACTGGAGGTAACGTAGGTATTGGTACTGTTAATCCACTTGGTACATTATCCATAGTTTCAACAAATACAACAGGAACAACAACTTCAAGTTCTATTAATTTAACAGCAAATAGTTTAACAAGCGGCCATGGGTTATATTTAGCTTCAAGTTCCCTAACATCAGGTAGACTACTTGATATAAATGTAAGTGGTACTGCTGCAACAAATAATCAAGCAGGAGTGAGGATTGATGTTAATGGGGCAACAAGTACTGCTGCACAAACCACCTCTGGTCTTTTTGCTGTTAATTCACGAACAAATGCAACAAGCGGAACTAACGTAGCTGCATATTTTGGAGCCAGCGGAGCAACTACTGGTAATTATGCAATTATAGTTCCTTCTACTGGTGGTAGCGTTGGTATTGGAATTTCAGTTCCGTTACACAAATTACATATTGAAACAACTACGACTTCAAATGCTATTGCTGCGACTAATCTTTCCACAACAGGCGATGCTTACGGAGCTGTATTTAGAGCGACTGGTAGTGGCGCAGCAAATAATTTTGGAATGTACGCTCAGGCTTCGGGGGCTGCTACAGCTAATTATAATATGTATTCAGGTTCATTAGCAGCAGGGGTTAACAACTATTCCATATATTCTTTGGCATTGGCTAAGTCATATTTTGCTGGAGCCATAGCTATAGGAACAAACACTGTACCAATAGGACATTTACATATTGAAGATACTGTTGCCGGATCTGTAACTGCACATATTCGTAATTTATCATCTGGATCAGGTTCTTATACTATAGCGAATTTTGGAAATGATGCAGCAGTAGGTAGAGCACAAATATTTCTGAACAGCTCAGCAAATACAACCTATGGAGGGGCTCAATCTCTCAATGTTTTTAATATTGGCGAATTTCCAGTTACTATAGGTACATCAAATACTGTACGTATGACAGTAGATGCAATAGGAAATATTGGAATTGGAGCTGTAACAACTTCTACACATAAATTACATATAACTGATACATCAATTGTAGCTGGTTCTAGAGGTTTACATATTGATAAAACTGGTATAGTAGCTGGTTCTAACTATGGTATAGTAAGTAATGTAATAGGTGCTTCAACCTCAAATTATGCGGGTTATTTTGTTGCAACAGGTGCAACAAATAATTATGCTATTGTTGTACCGACTGGTAGTGGTGATGTAGGATTCGGAACAATAACTCCAACTGCACCTTTACATTTGGTAAGTACATTAGCTAATACTGCCGGTTTAAAATATGGTCAATTAAACGATATAACAGGCGCGGGAACTACACAAACGCCTGTCGGTATGAGAGTTAATTTATTAGCAGGTTATACAGGTTCAAATTTTTCCATCGGTGGTTATTTCAATAATCTAACTGCCGGTACTGCTGCTGCAGCTTGGACTTCAGTAAGTGCTAACTGGGGCGTATTTTCTGATATGAATTCGACAACAGTCGGACACAATGTAGCTGTGGCAGGCCAGGCGCGGGGCAGCTCTGTTTTAAATATTGGAGTTCACGGGTACGCTTACACTACTACTGCAACCGAAAATATAGGAGTTGTTGGGCAAGCATTTGCAAGTACTTCCAATAGAGTTGGCGGATTCTTTTATCTCGGTTCAGTCGCACCTACAGCTATGGGAACATCTGTGGCTTTGATGGCTGATAATGGAACTACGGCTGCTCCAATTTTTATTGCACGAGATAATGGAACTGAGGTTCTTAGAATTGCTGATGGAGGAAACACAGGTTTTGGAGTGTTATCTCCGACCGGAGTTATTCATTTAAAAGCCGGAACAGCAACAGCTTCAACAGCCCCATTGAAATTTACAGCACCAGCTGCTTTGTTGGCGACTCCAGAGGCGCTCACGGTAGAGCCTTCTGTATCAGGTGATGCCCTACATTTTACAATAACAACAGGTGCAGCAAGAAAGACATTTGCATTTTTAGAATCTCCGGTATTTACAGGAGCTCCAAATTTACCAACAGGAAGTATTGGAGTTACTCAGGCAGCCGGAACAAGTAGCACAACATTAGCGACAACGGCTTTTGTTACAGCCGCAATTGCGGGTTGTTCTAATATTTATGAAGCGATTTTATCGCTTACGTCAGCTCAGATATTGGCTTTGTATTCAAGTCCAATAACCATAATAGCTGCTCCGGGAGCAGGTAAGTACATTGAAATACTTTCTACATCCGGAATATATACATGGGTTTCAATTGCTTATAATACTAACACGAATTTAGTTTTAGCATACGCAGGTGCTACAACGCAATTATGTATGCAGCAATCATTATTGACTTCTACATCAAGCAGGAAGTTAATGTTTGCCAATTCGATTGTAAATACGTTTGGTTCAGGTCTAACAACCGACACTCAAATATTGACGAATACCGCTGTGCAGGTTTCCACACTTGTTGGAAATACCTCTTTAGGAGACGGGACAGCAAAACTTAAAGTGTTGTATAGAATCGTAACAGAATAATTAACATATAATTCCATAATAAATTAACTAAAAAAACAAAAAAACATGATCGTACAAAAATCTTACACGGAACTATTTGAACTTAATAAAGTAAGTGGTTTATACATTAGAAAAAAACCTGACAATAAAATATCAGAGGCACTAAAGAAGTTTTCAGAAAAACAATTGGCAAAGCGTTTTGAAGAATACAACGATGAAATAGATGACTTGCAATTAAATAATTGTTTGACGGATGATACAAAAAAAGGGGCTATCATGAAGGATGAAAAAGGCGGGCGCATGTATTCTGTGGCTGGCGAAATGAAATTAAAGGCGGATATAAAAAATCTTAATAAAAAACAGGTGGAAATTCATTCAAGAATAGTTGAAGATATCGATGACCTGATTAAAGAGCTTGACGAATATGAGGTTGAAGCATTTTCCGGAATAATAATTCCCGCTATTGTAGAAGGCAAAACGAATAAAAAGAAATAACAACTATATAAATTATGAGACCACTAACATACTGGTACGATATCATCATTGTGGAAAAAGACACAATGAGCAATTTGAATCGTTACCAACCAAACGCTGATACATCACAACAATTACTTGCTGATATAACAAGCACAAGTAAAGTTGCCCGTTGGCGTTTGTGGGTTTGGTGTGTGGCTGCTTGTGCAATGGCATTCGATGTAATTTTAGATTTATTTAAAATTGAGTTGGCTGCCATTGCTCAAAATAGTCGTTATGGTTCTCTACCTTGGTATGTTGTTATTGCTAAGGAATACCAAGAAGGGTATAATTTGGTTTGGCAAAATAACCAGTACGAATACATCACAACCGATGTCGCTTCTCAAATAATATCCTTGGCAGCTTCAGACGAAACAACAACTCACGTAATTTTAAAGGTTGCGCAATTGGTTAGTGGCGTTGCAACACCGCTATCAGTTATTCAAACAGCAGCATTCGAAGCATACATAACAAAGAAGAAGCCAGCTGGGATAAATGTCCATATTATTAGCGATTTGCCGGATGAATTACGATTATATGTAACCGTAAATTACAATCCGTTGATGCTAACGAGTACTGGAGAATCATTACTTACACCTGGTACCTTTCCGGTCGAAGATGCAATTGAATCATACAATCAAAATTTACCATTTAACGGAACCTTGGAGTTGATGAGTGTTGTTGATAAAATCCAATTAGCTTCAGGAGTGGATACAGCTTATGTAACTAATGCTGAGGCAAGATATGGAAGTAATCCATTTGTTTCATTTCCTGAACAATATACAGCAAATGCCGGGCATTTGATCATTGACTCTCTTAATCCATTAAATACCACTATTACATACGTAGCTAATGTTTAACTATATTATTAATTGGGATAAAATAATAAAGGAAAACCTTCCGGTTTTCTTCCATAAGTTATTTCGTTTGGCGTGGATTACTGCATTGATTAAACCCTTTAAAATAATGCATGCGGAGTTCTTACAGCTTCGCGATGACTATATGTACAAAGTGCGTTACAATAGTCAGGTTATTTATTTAGAGCGCATTTTAAATGATAAGTTCGACCCAACCAACAGAGCTATTTACATCACTGATTTAAGTCAAGTAAATGAGGAGTACTTGTATCAAAAAATTGAAAGTAAACCTGCCAATTATTTATATAGTAAATGGAAAATAGGAAACCCGTATCTAATTGGTGAGTATGCTGTAGATGAAAACAATGTATATGTAGCATTAACAAATAATGCGGGATTGCAGCCATCATTAAATCCCGGGGATTGGGCGTTTTATAAAATCAACAAATTTTTGTATTTAAAAAGTGAACACAATTCCTCTGGAGGGTTTATTGTAAATGTTCCAATTGCGCTAATTTACAATGATTCAATGATGAGGGCAATTATTAATTATTATCGATTCGCATCCAAACAATACGTAATTAATCTTTATTAAAATATAGGCCATGAATAAAACAAATTATGCAACAAATGGAGGGTTTCCCGAATTTTTAGATGATTTTACATTTGAACAGGAATCGATAAGAGACACTTTTAAAGGGGTCATGAGTGCATTTGGATTAACTGCTGGTGGTGATTTAATTATTTCCGGTTGTGATTTGTATGGAACATTTTTAACAAATTATAATTCGGGATATTTATTTTTAAAGGGGGAAATTTATAAGGTTGATGGAGGGTTAGTGCCTGCCCTTGGATTTGGGCTTACTAGAGTTTGGGTAGCTGATTTAAGTTATGATGTTAGTGGAGATAAAGTGTTGGAAAATACTTCATCTACACATGCATATCACGTCAGGAAAGCAAAGATGGTCAGTGCAGTATATGATGGATTGATTCACATGAATGCTAATACTGCAAAAACACTTTCGGATAAGATAATTCAAATAGCGGTGAATGATAACGATACAAATGATCTTGCAGGTAAGATTTTGACGGTAATGGATGGAGATGACTGGATTACTTTGGATGCAAATACTAAATACAGAAAAGACAAAGAAGGATTTGTGCATTTAATAGGAGTTTTTGGAATACTTTCTAATACATTAACATTGCCTTTAGGTTTTCGTCCGTCTGTTAATCAAAGTTTTCAGGTATCCTGTTTCGATTCGAATGGTGCAAGTTCAATTGTTAGTTTCACAGGTTTAACCGTTTCTTCCCTTGGAGTAATTGCTGCTGGCTCATGGCTTACCGGATCAGGAACCCAAAGAATGATTGATTTGAAAGGGGTATCTTTTAAAGCAGTATAATATTTATTTGCTGGGGGAATAAGGTGTCCTCCAGCTTCAAAAGTTTTCTCAGGAACTTTTAAATTAAGAATGCGACAGCATTCCGACTGGAGGACAGTGTCTTCTTTCGGTGTTGTCGCATTTTTTTATTTAAAAGTTCCTGAGAGTACAAATGTAAATAATAAATTATAATAATATGAAAACACCAATTTCTTACTATGGAGGCAAACAAAAGCTTGCTGCAACAATTTTAAAGTTAATCCCTAAGCACAATCTTTATTGTGAGCCATTTATTGGAGGTGCTGCAATATTCTTTGCAAAGGAACCGTCTAATTTAGAAGTCATAAATGATGTAAATAAAGAGTTGGTTAATTTCTACCGGACAGTTCAGAATGATTATGTAGGACTTGAAAAGGAGATAAAGATAACATTACATAGCCGTGATCTGCACCGTAAGGCAAATGTTATATACACTAATCCCGATATGTTTTCTGAAATAAAAAGGGCTTGGTCTGTGTGGGTTTTATCAACTCAGAGCTTCGCAGCTATGCTTGATGGCAGTTGGGGTTATGATGTTGGCAAAAACACCACTACAAAGAAAATAAGCAACAAAAGGGAGTCATTTACAGAGGATTATGCCATTAGACTACAAAATGTCCAAATTGAATGCACTGATGCGCTCCGAATTATCCGGGCAAGGGATACCAAGGAAGCCTTCTTTTATTGCGACCCGCCATATTATAACTCCGATATGGGGCATTATGATGGTTATACTATTGAAGACTTTGAGGGGCTTTTAAAATGCTTATCCGCTGTAGAGGGTAAATTCCTTTTGAGTTCCTACCCCTCGCCCATCTTAAAGAAGTATGTTAAGCTGCATGGTTGGCATCAGGTTGAGATCGAGCAAACGGTGTCAGTTGGTTCTAATAGCCCAAAGCCTCGGAAGTGTAAGATTGAGGTATTAACGTCCAATTATCCAATTAAATGATGTTTAAAGGAGGGGGGTATCTCAAAACTCGTACTTTTCGTTTTGAAAATTTGTACTTTTGGTTTTTGCGATTATACATACTTTATTCTTTAACCCAACTAGGTTTCAATTCCAAAAATATATTTATATATTAAAGATGAAGGTAATGGATAAAATCGAACCATAAC
>JAIOQD010000486.1 GCA_021413595.1 Bacteroidota bacterium
GCTTTCTCCGTATTCAATAAGCCATTGGTGAATTGTTTTCATGTTCTTCTTTCAATAATTCTTAATTAAGGTAAAGTTAATTAAAAAAAATTATTAAAAAAAATTCACTGGAAGAATTCTATTCCGAGAGCCAATCTAAATTAGTCCTGCGACTTTTAAGTTCTGTTATTGAACACAGAAAACAGCTCAAAAAAAATACAAAATATCACAACAAAGAGTGACTGATATCATTGAGTAAAATAGCACTTGGCGATATTTTTGCTTAAAATTTTCATTTCAATTATTCATACGATACGCTAGCAAATCAGAAAGTTTAAACATCTAATATAATTGACATCAATGGATCCTTTACAAAAGAAGATGAGAGCCTATATTGTGCCTCAGGAAATAAAAAAGCATGGTTATTACCCATTTTTCAGAGAAATTGAATCGGCACAGGATACTGAAGTTTTAATTGGAGGCAAAAAAATTCTTATGTTTGGTTCCAATAGTTATTTGGGATTAACCAATCATCCGAAAACAAAGGAAGCCGCAATAAATGCTATCAAAAAATATGGTACCGGTTGTGCCGGTTCACGTTTTTTAAATGGTACCATTGATCTTCATATCCAATTAGAAAATGTCCTTGCTGATTTTGTAGGCAAACCTGCGGCTATAGTTTTTAGTACCGGGCTTCAATCAAATCTTGGAACAGTTTCTACATTAACAGGTAGAAATGATTATATATTAATTGATGAACTCGACCATGCCTCTATAATTGATGGATGCAGGCTTTCATTTTCAAAAACCATTAAGTATAAGCATAATGATATTGATGACCTTGAAAGTACACTTGAATCATTGCCTTCAGAGGGAATTAAACTCATCGTTGTAGATGGTGTTTTTAGTATGGAAGGCGATGTAGCTAATCTTCCACAAATTGTAAAGATTGCAGAAAAATATTCGGCTAATATTATGGTTGACGAAGCTCACTCTTTGGGAGTGTTTAGCAAAAATGGCTCGGGTGTGTCCGCCCATTTCGGTTTAACCGATAAGATAGATATCATCATGGGAACTTTTAGTAAATCTCTTGCTTCGGTTGGTGGGTTTATTGCTAGTGATGAACATACCATCAATTACCTGAAGCATCAATCGCGTTCACTCATGTTCAGTGCCAGTATATCTCCAGCAAATGCAGCGAGCGCACTTGCGGCTATAGAAATAATTAAAGCAGAGCCCTGGCGGATAGAACAATTATGGAAAAACACTCGATACGCATTAACAAGTCTGAAAGATCTTGGGTTTGATGTAGGTAAAACCGAAACCCCTATAATTCCTATATATGTAAGAGATGATGTCAAAACTTTTAAGCTAACAAAGATGCTTCAAGATGAAGGGGTTTTTGTAAATCCGGTTGTTTCACCTGCAGTAAAAAGTGACTCTTCATTGATAAGATTCTCTTTAATGGCGACACATACCAACCAGCAAATTGATTTCGCCATTGGAAAAATAGAAAAAATAGCAAAAATCTTGAATCTGAAAGAACAGTTAGTTATCAGCTAAAATAGAGTTGGGACAGATTTATAATTAATCTAAAACAAAATCTATAAACATATAACACACGCATAATCTATGATTCAAATAAAAGAAGTACAAACAAAAGAAGAGTTGTCAAACTTTATAAAATTTCCGGATAAATTATATTCAGGAAATAAATTCAGAGTTCCTCAACTTCATCGATATGAAAAATCGATCCTCAAGCCGGAGAAAAACCCGGCTTTTGAATTTTGCGAAGCAAAATATTGGCTGGCTTATCAGAATGATACGATTGTAGGAAGAATTGCAGGAATTATAAATCGAAAAGCGAATGAAGTATGGAAAGAAAGAACTGCCCGCTTTGGATGGATAGATTTTATTGACAATACGGATGTATCTGCTAATTTGATAAAGGTAGTGGAAGAGTGGGGTAAAACAAAAGGAATGACAAAAGTACAAGGACCAATGGGATTTACAGATATGGATTTGGAAGGTATGTTAGTGGAAGGTTTTGATGAAGTGGGAACACAAGCTGTTATTTATAATTATCCTTATTACCCAATTCATCTTGAAAAAAATGGCTATTCCAAAGATGTGGATTGGTTACAGTTTAAAATAAAAGTACCGGATCAAGTTCCTGAAAAAATTAAGAGAATATCGCAAATTGTTCAAAAAAAACATGACCTGAGACCCTTAAAAGCAACCAATGCAAAAGACATAATGCCTTATGCAAAAAAAATGTTTGCAACTTTAAATGAATCATTTAAAGATCTGTATGGTTTTGTACCTCTTACAGAAAAGCAGATCGAGTATTATATCAAGCAATACTTTTCAATGGTTCATCCACCCTATATCTGCTTTGTAATAGACAAAAATGATGAAGTAGCTGGCTTCGGAATATCTTTTGCTTCGCTTTCGGAAGCCCTTATCAAAACAAAAGGGAAATTGTACCCTACCGGCTTTATACATATTTTAAAGGCGATGCGAAAAAACAATAAAGTGGATATGCTTTTACAAGGAGTTAAACCTAAATACCAAAATAAAGGAGTACCTGCTATTTTTTTTTCAGAAATGATGCAGGCATATATTGATAATGGTGTTAAAACTGCCGTTTCCAGCCATGCTCTGGAGAGTAATGAAAGTGCGTTTTTAATGTTCAAAGATTACGATCATAAACAACATTTAAGAAGAAGAAGTTATATTAAACACATATAATTAAAGATGAAGAAAATACTCATAACAGGCGCGAATGGATTTATTGGCAGCTTCTTGGTTGAAGAAGCGCTAAAAAGAAATTATGAAGTTTATGCAGGTATCAGGAAAACAAGTAATACAGAATATCTTACTGATCCAAGAATAAAATTTACAGAACTCGATTTTGCTGACACTAATTTTTTAGATCTTCAAGTTTCAAAATTACCCTGTTTCGATTTTGTGATCCACAATGCAGGAACTACAAAAGCATTCAAAAAAAAAGATTATTTTATTTCGAATTACCAATATACAAAAAACATAATTGATGCATTGATCAGCAAAAAAAAAGTAAGTAATAAATTTATTTATATGAGCAGCCTCGCGGCTTACGGCCCAGGCGACACCTTACAACACAACGTTGTATCATCAACTGATACACCAAAGCCAGTTACATCTTATGGCAAAAGTAAACTCGAGTCCGAAAAATATTTATGCTCACTAACCGAATTCCCTCACATTATTATAAGACCAACTGTAGTGTATGGACCCAGAGAAAAAGATCTATTCACCATATTCAAACTTATCAATAATAATCTTGAACTTTTGGTTGGCTTCAAAAATCAACAGCTGACATTTATTTATGTGAAAGATCTGGTAAAAGCTGTGTTTCAAACGATGGAATCGATTGTTATAAATAAAGGATATTTTGTTTCAGATGGAAATGTTTATGATGCACAATCACTTGGAGATATTATCAAGAAACAATTAGGAAAAAAAACAGTACGAATATATGTTCCCAAACACCTGGTGCGGCTGCTTGCTCTTTTTTCGGAGGCATCAAAGTATTTAACTTGCAAACAGCCTGTTTTAAACTTTGATAAAGTAAACGAACTCGAATGTGTTAACTGGAAATGCGACAACACCCCTCTTATTGATGAATTTAATTTTAAATCGGACTATGATTTAAACAAAGGAATTTTTGAAACCATTGAGTGGTATAAAAAATCGAAATGGTTATAAACACATAACCAATAAAGGGTTCAAAACACTGATTATTTGATGCTAACAGAAAATAAAATCATTTTCAGGTTTATTATAATAAGCTAAAAACATAAATGAATTAGACAATGGCTTATAATTATTTTAATATGACTCAGGCAAAATCGTGCAAACGGCATACTGAGCCGGTTGAAGTATATGAGCTGCCCCTTGCACTCCCTTCAACAGGCGTTGGGTGACAGCACATAGTTACACTATAAAACAGCAGTGTTTATATTTCACATTATTGCTTAATACATAAACACAAAAAATAACTGTTGTCAGCTAAAAACGTAGAATAATTTCAGAGTAATCATGAAAAAAAATATAATGCTCCTGTTTCCCGCACCATTTCTAACCTTACGAAATAACTGGAAAGAAGCGTGGGAGCAAACATCCTTCAGATCCCAATTAGCCTTTACAATTTCAATTTTAGCTTTGCTTGGAGCGTTTATTCCACCCTTTTTCAGATACATTCAATCCACACCGGGTTATATAATTAATGATGTAATTTTAAATTTACTTCCAGTTCAAGATTTTTCTCTTAGTATTTTCCTGCTAATTTATTCTGTGATATTACTAACTGCTATTAATCTCAGCACACACCCAATTCTTCTTTTAAAATGTATTCAGGCTTACTGTTTGCTGGTGGTAATCCGCATTTTTTGTTTGTATATGATCCCTTTGGATCCGGAGGCATTAATGATCCCTTTGGATGACCCATTTGTAGGACGATTATTTTACAATGGTACAGTGATAACGAAAGATCTCTTTTTTTCAGGACATGTCTCAACAATGTTTTTATTTTTTCTTGCGATTCCTTTTCGTTCATTAAAATATTTTTTTATTGTCGCAACCCTACTGGTATCAATTTTCATTTTAGTACAACATGTTCATTATACGATTGATGTAGTAGTTGCCCCTTTTGTTTCTTGGATCTCTTACCGTTTAGTTCAGAAGATCCCCTGCAGATCAAACCAATAAAATTTTGAGTAATATGTAATAATTGCAACAATTTTAGAAATAA
>JAIOQD010000487.1 GCA_021413595.1 Bacteroidota bacterium
GTATAACTTGTACCAGCAATATTAAAATTATTTCCACCAGTTGTTCCTGAGGATCCTGAGCTACCTGATGTTCCAGATGTACCGGAAGTCCCAGATGATCCTGTTGCTCCAGAGGTACCTGAAGTACCAGAAGTGCCAGAAGTACCTGTTGTCCCGCCACCATATCCTTGTTGAGGTTCCTTTTTACAAGACCAGGTACATAAAAATAAAAGAGTTAAAATTGGAAAAATTGCTTTTTTCATTTAGCTGTTTATTTATTTATTATTTATTATTTTATTATTTTACTGACAAGTAACAGAACCTGATATAGTTGAAGTTGCAGTGCCTTGAGAATTCATCATCGGAATATTGGAAAAGGTTGCTTTTGCATTACCATTTACTATAGTTACATTAACGGTTCCTCCACCTGTTGAATGAAAAGAATTACCAGAACTAGGTGGGTAGGAAGAACTACTTATGATTATTGCATCAATAGTTGCAGTTCCAACTGATGGAGAGGATCCACTGGCAATAACAGGATAACTTCCAGCTGTAGGTATATTACTTGTTCCTATATTTATATGAAGAGAAGTATCAGCACTATATTCGTTTTGCCTAGCCTTAAAACGATAAGAACTCGTCATTCCTTCGTAATCACAACTCGAACTAAGATTGGTATAACTTGTACCAGCAATATTAAAATTATTTCCACCAGTTGTTCCTGAGGATCCTGAGCTACCTGATGTTCCAGATGTACCGGAAGTCCCAGATGATCCTGTTGCTCCAGAGGTACCAGAAGTACCAGAGGTACCCGATGTTCCTGTTGTCCCGCCACCATAACCTTGTTGAGGTTCTTTTTTACATGACCATGTTAAAGAAATAATAAAAACTGCAATAAAAAGTAATATTTTTTTCATAATTGCTTTGTTTTTAGAAGTTTGTGAATATTAAAATTCTTTTATAGCTCCGTAAAGATAACAATAAAGTTATTGAACATAGGCAATAATTGAATAATATGAACTTTGGTACTTTATTATTACACGTGTGATGCGCCCAAGCTTGTCGAAAGGGGGCCTTAGCTTATATGCTTTAATCATCAAAAGCTCAATACAGGCTCTCAAAGTATGAGGTTTGCACGACCTAATTCAATCAATATATTCTAATATAATTATCCTACCCTTTCCAAGCTTTATCTTCCAAAAGAGGAACAAATTTAAATTCTCCAAATTCGGTCTTTTCAAATTGCTTAGCTCCGATTTTTTCTATCAAGGTCATTGTTTGAACTTTATCTCCTACAGGTATTACCAATCTACCACCAATTTTCAGTTGTGCTAACAATGCATCGGGAATGGTTGGAGCTCCCGCAGTGATAATTATTTTATCATAAGGAGCAAATACCGGCACACCTTTATATCCATCACCATAAAAAAACTTGGTACTATAGCCAATTGAAGGTAAAAAAGCTTTGGTTTTATCAAATAACTCCTTTTGGCGTTCAATAGTAAATACTTTTGCACCCATTTCAAGCAATATACTGGTTTGATATCCCGAACCGGTTCCAATTTCAAGCACTTTCTCTCCACGTTTCAACTCTAGTAATTCTGTTTGAAACGCAACCGTATGAGGACGGGATATCGTTTGTCCGGCTCCAATTGGAAATGCTATATCTTCATACGCACGCTCAATAAATGAACTGTTTAAAAACAGATGGCGTGGTACCGTTTCAATCGCCTTTAATACTTCAGCGCTTTCTATCCCTTTTTCTTTTAAAAGTTTTGCTAACTGTTTACGTAATCCCTTGTGCCTGTATGTATCGTTTAACATTTTTGAGTAGTGTGAATTGCGTACAAAGTACTATGTAAATTACTAATTATGAGGGAAATAATACATAATACTATATACTTTGTACCTTTTATCCTTGGACACAAAATTAACATTTATGTATTCATAAGTAAGCAAAATTTATCAAGAATGGATTGTGGAAAAAAGTATTTTTGTTTAAAATCAATGTATTTATGATAAAAATAGGACTACTTGGAGCAGGACATTTAGGAAAAATTCACATCCGGCTTTTAAAAGAAATTGAAAAATTTGATCTAATAGGTTTTTACGATGCCGATCCTGCTGCTGCCGAATTAGTAGAAAAGGAATTTGGAATTAAACGATTCGATTCTATTGGAGCCCTTATAGATCAGGCAGATGCAATTGATATTGTTACTCCTACTATTACACATTATGAATGTGCGTCTAAATCGATCAAAAAATCAAAACATGTTTTTATTGAAAAACCCATTACCAACACCATTGAAGAAGCTAAAACACTCATAGGCCTTTCAAAAGAAGCCAATGTAAAGGTTCAGGTTGGGCATGTGGAGCGTTTTAACCCTGCTTTTATTGCTGCAAAAGAATATTGCTCAAACCCAATGTTTATTGAAACACACCGTTTGGCTCAGTTCAATCCCCGTGGTACTGATGTTTCGGTGGTGCTGGATCTAATGATCCACGATATCGACATTATTTTAAGTGTTGTAAAATCAAATATCAAACGTATCAGCGCAAGTGGGGTTGCCGTGGTAAGTGATAGTCCGGATATTGCCAATGCCCGAATTGAATTTGATAATGGCTGTGTTGCTAACCTTACAGCCAGCAGAATTTCAATGAAAAACATGCGAAAATCCCGTTTTTTTCAAAAAAATGCCTATGTTTCGGTTGATTTTTTGGATAAAAAAGTGGAAATTATAAAAATAATTAAAGTGGTTAATGGTGAGGAAGATCCTTTGGCAGTAACCATTGAACTTGGAAACGATAAAGGATCAAAGCAAATTTATTTTGAAAGTCCAACAATTTTACCTTCCAACGCAATAAAAATGGAACTTGAAGCGTTTGCTGATTCAATAATCAGCAATACCACTCCTTTAGTAAGTATTGATGATGGCTACAAAGCATTAGATGTTGCATATAAAATAATCGAAAAAATGAAAATTATGTCGTCAAATTGATCAATTTTTGCAATTTTGCAGTAGGCAATTAAGAAGGAATTTGACAATTAAGCAATTTTGCAGTAGGGCAATCAGGACTCGTTTAAATTGTATAATTGCTTAAGATAAATTGTGAAATTGAAATAATTGCCTACTGCTAAATTGCAAAAATTGCTTAATTGTTGTTAAAAATTGCTTAATTGTTTGAAATGTCGCATAGTTATAAATTATTATTGTTTTTAAGTTTATCTGTTATTCTAATAATAAGTTCCTGCGAATTATATAATCCCTCCGAGCCAATTCCTGCTTATATACATATTGATAAAATTGCCCTTAGCACCATTGCTGCAACGGAAGGTAGCAATTCTAATAAAATTACTGATGCATGGGTATATGTTGATGAACAATTGATTGGTTGCTTTGAATTACCGGCAACTTTCCCGGTTTTATATGAAGGCAGTCATCAAATTAAAATTAGAGCAGGTATCAAAGTGAACGGAATTGCTGCTACCCGGGCACCTTATCCATTTTATACCATTTATGATACAATAATTAGTTTGCAAAAAGGATTAAAACTTAACCTTGCTCCTATTGTAAAATACAGAACCAATATGACCTTCAGCTTTATGGAGGATTTTGAAAATACAGGTACCATTATTTCAAAAAGTCCGGCATCCGGTGTTGATACTGTTATTCAACGACTTGATTTACCTAATCCAAGTGTTTTTGAAGGAAACGGATCCGGCATTGCCTATTTAGATAATACGCATTTCTTTTTTGAAGGTGTATCATCCACTTCTTATGTTTTACCTAAAAGTGGGTCTGATGTATTTTTAGAATTTAATTATAAATGTAATCGAGAGTTTGTAGTGGGTACATTTGCTCATAGTACCGGAGGAACCACCAAAGATGCAGCCTTAACTTTTAATCCCAGCGCAAACTGGAACAAAGCTTATGTATATTTAACTACAGTAATTAGCAGCAACAGTAATGCCACTGACTTTAGTATATTTTTTGGTATGATAAATAACAATGCTTCTGATAGCCTTGCATTGGTACTTGATAATATTAAACTGGTGTATTAAAGAAAGTACAAAGTATTGATTATTAAGTAGAATGAAAGGTTTAAAGCACAAAAATTTAATAAATACCAAGCTGCAAGGTCAAAGCATAATGATGAAAGGATAGGAGTATTTTTACATAATACTTAATACATAATACTCTGCAAGATTAATGAATAAAAGATTACAAGTTTTAAAATATCTAATTGCCGATTTCTCTTCAGCTATATTAGCCTGGACACTATTTTATATTTTCAGGAAACTATACATAGAACCTGAAAAGTTTGGCAAAGCAGTACCTGTTACATTTGAAGATCAGTTTTATTGGGGCTTGGTACTCATCCCCACTTGTTGGATATTAATATACAGTTTTACAGGTCTTTATAAAAACATTTATCGCAAATCACGATTAAAAGAGGTAGGGCAAACATTGTTATTTTCGTTGATTGGTGTAATTATAATTTTTTTCGCGCTTTTACTTGACGATGAAATAGTTTCCTACAAAAATTATTATCAAAGCATCCTTGTTTTGTTTGGATTACATTTTGGGTTAACAGCCAGTTTTCGTTTAGTTTTAACAAGTATAACCAACTATCGGGTTCATAACCGGATAATCGGTTTTAATACTTTATTGGTTGGTAGTAATGCAAATGCATTGAAACTATACAATGAAATGGAAAATTTACATGAATCATCGGGCAATAAATTTATTGGTTTTGTTCATATTGATAATAAAAACGGGTATTCTCACGAGTTAAACAAAAGCTTACCTCACATTGGGGAACTATCTGATCTAAAGCGAATTATACAAGAAAAAAATATTGAAGAAGTAATAATTGCAATTGAATCTTCGGAACACGAAAATATTGGAAAAATTGTAAATGAGCTAGATGATTCCAATGTTATTATTAAAGTTATTCCGGATATGTATGATATTTTATCAGGCTCAGTAAAAATGACCTCTATTTTTGGAGCCCCCCTCATTGGAATTTCAAGGGAAATAATGCCAGCCTGGGAGCAATCTGTAAAACGTATTTTTGATGTTTCGGTATCCTTATTTGTTCTGGTAGCTTTTAGCTGGGTATATGTAATTTTAGCTATTGCAGTAAAACTTGGATCCAAAGGGTCTGTTTTTTATAGTCATGAGCGTATTGGATTACATGGAAAGCCTTTTTTTATTCATAAATTCCGTTCCATGTATATGGATGCTGAAAAAAATGGTCCAGCATTGTCCAGCAAAAAAGATCCTCGTATTACTTCCCTTGGAAATTTTTTACGTAAGGTTCGTTTAGATGAAATACCTCAATTTTATAATGTGTTGATTGGCGAAATGTCAATTGTTGGGCCGCGCCCTGAACGCCAATTTTTTATTGATCAAATTGTACAAAAAGCACCTCATTATAAACATTTGCACAAAGTTCGCCCGGGAATTACTTCATGGGGCCAGGTAAAATACGGTTATGCCGAAAACGTTGAAGAGATGACAGAACGCCTTAAATATGATATTATTTATATTGAAAATATGGCGCTGGGTGTGGATATGAAAATATTAATTTACACAGCTTTGATCGTAATTCAAGGGAGAGGGAAATAATTCAAAGTTGGAAAGTTTAGTAGTTGTTGGCTTTAACTTTAAACTTTCTAAATTTGAATTTTCTAAATTTGAACTTTAAACTAATTTTTATGAAAAACATAGCAGTAATCGGATCAGGAACAATGGGTAATGGAATAGCCCACACATTTGCACAACAAGGGTATAATGTAGCACTTATTGATATTTCGCAACCGGCTTTGGAAAAAGCAATAGCCACCATTTCTAAAAATCTGGACCGTATTGTTACAAAAGGTGTTATCACAGAAGCAGAAAAGGCACAAACACTTAAAAATATTACTACTTATACCGTAATGGCCGATGGTGTAAAAAATGTTGATCTTGTGGTAGAAGCTGCAACTGAAAATGTAGAGATCAAATTAAATATTTTCAGGGAATTGGACAAAATATGCTCACCAAATACCATATTAGCAAGTAATACCTCTTCCATCTCCATTACTAAAATTGGAGCCGTTACAAAGCGTGCAGATAAAATAATTGGAATGCATTTTATGAATCCTGTTCCGGTAATGAAATTAGTGGAAGTGATCCGTGGGTATTCTACTTCCGATGTAGTAACCAATTTGGTTATGGAAACATCA
>JAIOQD010000488.1 GCA_021413595.1 Bacteroidota bacterium
TAAGCTTAAATAATTTCCGGGTAAAGAGTTTTCTACCAGTTTTTCCTTATTTGATATGCGATACTCACGGGTTCCTTTATCAAAATATAAAAAACCATTTGCAGGCAATACGTAAGAATCATTATTTGATTTTTTTGGTGATAAGAAAGCAGAATATAAATGAGTGGAATCAGTTGTAACCATTATTGATGCTGCAATTGATCTGCCTGCACCATCAACAGGTTCTTTTGATATTGGGATGTAAATTGAATTTGGATCGATTTCTGATTCAAATTTAAACCATGTTCTAGGAGTTGAGGCACAATCATGCGTTATACGTGCTGATCCGTCAAACACTAAAAAAGTACTTGCTGCTTTTAACTTTACCTTTCCTTTATATTCAAAATTAGGACTTAAGCCGAATTTTGAAGTGTCTCGGATCTCTGTTTCAGCATAAGTTTGATAGGTAGTATCAACTCCAATATCGCTGAAATAAAAGGTCCGTTTTGCTTTCAATTCATCTATATAATCATAAAAGCCAGAACCTGCATAGCTTTTACGTGCATAAGCATTTACTGTACAGTTATATAAATTGTGATATTTGGTAATTGCGTTTGCAATAATTTTTGAATTGGTGAAAGTACGTATAACAGCACCCTTATCAACAGTTACATCGCCTTTATCAGGATAGATACGGGCATCAGCCACATTTAAATAAGTTACCCCTTTTGCGGAAATAACAAGTTTTTTTAAGTCATATTTACCTGAAGATGCATGAAAACGCAAGGAGTCTTGTTTGGGATGAACAGAAATAAACTCAGGCCCTTCTAGATCCAAATCACTTTTAGTATCCGTTGTTTGTCCTTTATCAGAACCAATCTCAATAGCACTATTATCCATAAACCATTTAAAACTCTCCATAAAACAAATATACTGATTTGCAGGAAATTCTACAATAGAGCCTTTACCATTTGACTTAAACTCTCCAACTCTTTTTATAAAATCCACATGTGCATTTACATTCGATGTAGAAAAAGCCGTTGCGCCTGTTGCTTCGTCTTTCAAGATAAAGTTAGCAGTATCAGAATCAAATAAAGTAGATTTAAAATGAATTAATCTGGCATCTAATTTCGCATTAGAAAAGTCTGCCGCACCTCCACCTGTAAGTTCTTGTGGTGTAAGGGACAATTTACCATCAAATTCAGATTGTCCATTGTATGCAACAAATTTTTTCTCTTTACTATTCGTGATATTCATTAAATCTTTTGCAGGCATCCAATGAACTTTTACATTTTCACCATGTATTTTTGGAAATTCAGGTTTTGTCTTTTGTTCCTTGATATCAAAAATCTGGGCAAGTGCCTTGGTGGAATCAGGAAAAAATACAAAATCGCTCGAAGTTGTAACAGAAGTAACGTAACTAAGTGTACCAGCACCCTTTAATCCCTGATTGCTAAGCTTGATGGCGCTGTTATAGGTTCCTTTGCCACCATATACAGGATATCCTGCGGCAGGGGATTGAGTAATAAATCCTAATGAATAATCTTGTTGTAATTTCAGCGACTCTCTAAATACAGGGAAAATATCCGCGGTAACCATTTCCCCTTTAAAGTTTAAGCCTTCATTAGAAAAGTTATCCAAACTATCAATGGTAAAAGGATCTAAGTGAAAATAAAATTTATCTTTAGGATACTTACCATTCTGAATTTGTTTTTTGTAATAATACGCATAGGAATCCTTAAAACTATTCAAGATAGGGTATTTTGGAAATGGTTTTACACCCGATTTGTTGTCGGGATTATCGATTTCCAAATTACCATTAATTTTTTCGATCACCGTTTTTACCTTCACTAATGGAAATTCACCATAGGCATCCGGTTCACGAGATTTAACTGTTAAACGAAGTGAATCGACATTCTTGAGGTCAATGATGAATTTATTATAATCGAAAGAAAATTCCTTACCAAAAAAGTCAAAACGACCGGCATGAACAACGCCTCCAAAAGTAAAGTCACGATTTTTCTTTAAGATAATTTTTTGCTCGGCAGGGTAAATGGTTACACTTTGAGAGTCACTCATGAAAATTTGTTGAACCCCAAAAATGGTCATATCATAATTTAACAAATTGATACTTGCATTAGTGGCTCCACGTGCAACAGAAGGAAACTGAATTACATCATAATCGAGCTTTGAAGAACGAAACGCTATATATTCATATAATTTTTCATTCACATGTACTTCATCATCTTCTCCTCAGTTGAGTTACCCACCAACATTTTTAAATCAATTTTAGGGTCATCGATTTTCCAGGATAGCTCTTCAAAAAACATATCAATTTTGTGAAATGAATTCAGGTAAGGTGATTTTGAAATACCATTATTTGTGCGAATTAGAGATAACATACGCGTACCAACCATAAATTTCATATTCACACTTGGATGTGTAATGGAATCTTTATCAAAATAAAATTTGATATTAGCACTTTCAGTTGAAAGTTTATCTTTTGTAATTCCAATTGTTTTTGCGCCAACAACCAAAAACTTTTTACCCTCTCTTTTGAAAATTAAAGATGCATCTTCCTCTTTACTACCCGAACCTAAAAATTTGGAACCGCGCATACTAAATCCACCATCATAATCAACATCTTTTGCAATGTCAGGAATTTGCATTCGCTTGCTATAAGAATCAAATCGCGGATATGAAATATTACTTCCTCTTTCGGAAACAACCTTTTCTGTTAAACGTCCAACGAGTGGTTTCTTAAAATAATTATTATTATAAAATATTACTGAATCTGCTGTAAATCCACTGGTCTTTAGTGAAATTCGATATTTTTTTAATTCAGCCCATACCATATTTTCTTCTAAACCGGTACGTACCCAATTTACTTTTCCACCACTTCCAACAAACACACCTGTGTATGGATAATAAACTCCCTTAGTATTATAAACTATACCGCTATCATTTTGATTATTAAAACAGCGTAAATTTAAACTTGGGAAAATTATAATAGGAACACTATCATACTCAAATTTATAATTATTGTTATTTGAAGCAAATTCTACTACCGCTGATTTATAAAAAGTGTTTGATGCAAACAAATTTTCGCTCATTTCCAAATATTCAGAATAGTATCTTATAATTTTACCATTCAAAATTTTGTTGATACACTCTTGCCAGGAGGTGAAATTATCTTCACTCTGATTAGAATTTACAAAGTTCATTACTGATGTCAGGTAGCTTTTGTATTCAGGTAAAATACGCAGCTTTTTCTTGATCATCTGATTGCAGGAGTTATAAGTGGCTTTCTTTAAATTAGCGTTATATTTAGGTGAGTTCCAGGCTAATGTGAACTGCTCCATATATTCTTTTATTTCTTTTTTACCCATATTTGTAACTTCAAACATGGTTCTTATTTCTTCAAGAAATTTTATTGGATCTTCGGTGTATTGCTTGATGGGGTTGATTTGAGCAAAGCCTTTTTGAGTAACAAAAAATGCAGCTACTAGTAATATGATATATCTGAAACGTTTCATTTAAATAAATTTAGTTATTTATGGGTGATTAAGAATGAACGAAAGCCAACCTGCTCAACTTCTGCATGTTCGTAAAATTCGTATCAATCGTTATGTTTTTATGATTTAATAAAATGTAACATAGTCCATTGGTCTTTTACAATCTTATCTTTTAACTTTAAACCAAGGTGAATAGCTTTCTCGCTTAATTCATTCACATCCGTTTCAAAAAAGCCGCTTAAGAGCAAGTTACCATTTTTTTCGAGAGATTGAACATAAACGGGTATATCATTCAATAATACATTTTTATTGATGTTTGCTAAAATAGTATGAAATAATTTCCCCTCCAAAATTTCGGCATTCCCTTTATGAACAAAAACATTGTTAATATTATTTTTTTGTAAATTCTCGATGCTGTTTTCATAACTCCAGTCATCGGTGTCGATTGCTGTTATTGGGTTTGCTCCAATCATGGATGCTAATATCGCTAATACTCCCGTGCCACAGCCCATATCTAGTAAGGATTTATTTTTGACATCCAACTGCATTAATTTTTGAATCATTAATTGGGTAGTGTTATGATGCCCGGTTCCAAACGACATTTTTGGTTCTATTATAACATCGTATTTGAAACTGCTTTGGGCTTGGTGAAAGGGGGCTCTGATATAGCATTTCCCGTCCACATCAATGGGCTGGAAATTACTTTCCCACTCTTTGTTCCAATTTTGTTGCTGAATAACTTTAGTGCTGAAATTTACTTTTAAAAAGTCTGAATAATTTAAGAATACTGTTTTTACCTCATTTTCATGATATTGTTCTTCTTTTATGAAAGCAGAAAAACCATTGTCGGCATCAACAAAACTTTCAAAACCGATTTCAGACAGTTCAGCAATCAATACATCGCTTCCTTGTTCTTTAGGCTCAACGATAATAATCAGTTCAATATAATTCATGGTGTAAATATTCAGCGCCTCTTGATTTCCCCTTAGGGAAGAAGCTAAATGTTCTAATTGTTAATAATTTTATTCAAACCTCTTTTAATTTGAGAAGGGGGAGAGGATTTCTTTATTTAACTACAGAATTAATTACAGCAGCAAAATCGTTTGCTATTAGGGATGCTCCTCCAATTAATCCACCATCCACATCAATACAAGCAAATAATTCTTTAGCATTTTTTGCGTTGCAACTTCCTCCATAAAGTATGGAAATAGTTGTGGATACTTCTTTTCCGTATTTTTTATTTATTTCAGAACGAATGTAATTGTGCATTCCCTGTGCCTGATGAACAGTGGCTGTAACTCCTGTTCCAATAGCCCAAACAGGTTCGTAAGCAATAATTAATCTACTAAAATCAGCAGGAGATAAATGAAACAAAGCTTCTTTTAATTGCTTTAGTACTGCTTCCAAATGTTGATTTGCATTGCGTTCTACCAAATTTTCGCCTATACAAAAAATAGGCGTTAATTTATTGGCCAATGCGATATTTACTTTTTGGGCAAGTAGGTTATTGTTTTCTCCAAAATATAATCTTCGTTCAGAATGGCCTATGATCACATAATTTGCACCAGTAGAAGCAATCATCGCGGCAGATACTTCGCCTGTATAGGCTCCATTTGAAAGGTGATGACAGTTTTGAGCTGCTACTTCAAATCCTTTCAAAGATTTTATTTTTTCTGATAATGCAGCCAAATGTATAAAAGGAGGAGCAATTATTTTTAGAACATGGTCCGATGAATGTGAGGCCAATTCATTTGTAATATCATCAACGAGCTGTTTTCCCTCATTAAATGTCATATTCATTTTCCAATTCCCAACAACTATTTTTTTTCTCATAAATTTTCAGCGAATTACTAAATTACGAATTCTTCAAAGAAGAACAGGTCTGTGTTATTTGTTAGTTAATATTTGTTAGCACACTGTTTAATTGCATGCTATCAAAATTGTTAAATTAATTATTGTACCCTTATCCGTGGATCTAAAATACCATAAGTAATATCAACTGCAATATTTATTAAAACAAATATAACAGCAAATACAAGTGTGGCACCCATTACAACAGGTAAGTCATTTTTGTTGAGCGCATCTACTACTTCATAACCAATCCCTTTCCAGTTAAAAATAATTTCAACAAACACTGCTCCGGCCATCAGTCCGGCAAACCAACCCGAAATGGCAGTAATTACAGGATTAAGTGCATTTTTTAAAGCGTGTTTAAAAACCACTTTATAAAAGGTTAAGCCTTTTGCTGTAGCTGTACGTATGTAATCCTGTGAAAGTATATCTAATAATGAACTGCGTGTTAACTGAATGATAATTGCCAATGGACGTAAGCCAAGTGTTATAGTTGGCAATATTAGATTTTTTAAAGATAGGTGTTCTTCACCGAAATCATCGGTAGTAAATAAGGAGCCTACATTGTTTAAGCCTGTGAAGTCACGTAAGATAAAACCGAAAAACCAAGCGATGATCAGACCTATAAAAAATGAGGGGAGAGCCATTCCAAAAATGGCAAATATCAATGCCGATTTATCAAACCATGAATTCTTTTTTAAGGCTGAAAATATACCCAATATAATCCCGAAAAAGGATCCAAATGCAATTGAAGAAAGCGCCAAAATAGTTGTTTCCGGAAGGGTTTCAATAATAATATCCGACACTTTACGCTTAGTTATATAGGAGCGCCTTAAATAAGGATATTTAAGAACAATTGTTTTTGTGCTGCTAACAGGAAATAATTTTTGATAAGAGGAATACTTGTCAGGATTCAAATACAGGTAATGATCCTTATCGTTAGGGTCGTGAATTGAGATCACCGACAGATCATTCAGATACATCAAAAACTGGGTGGTAATGGGTTTATTGCGTCCCAAATCTTTATTGATAGCATCAATCGAAGCCTGATCAGCACGCTGCCCAAGCATCATACGGGCGGGATCGCCAGGCAATACATTGAACAAAAGAAACACTACGGTAATAACCCCAAGTAATACCAGGAAACCATAAAATAAACGCTTAATAATAAATTTTATCACAATTATTACTTCTTAAAGTATTTCTCTTTCACATCACTGAACGATGGGAAAGAGTGATAATGCCACATATCTATTACAGTTCCTGCTTTCAGTAACATTAATCCGGGATTAGACCGGATCATTGTTTTTAAAACTGTTCCATCTGAATTATAAAAATCAACAGTCGTTTTTGTTTCTTGTTTAAATTTTTCAATGGTTTCTTTTGTGGATGCTGTAAGTAAAATAAAAGGTACGCTATCTTGCTTGCAAAGGGCAGCAAAATCGTTAATTTTACCAAATACATCTTTTTCTGTTTTCTCTAAGTCATAACAGATCAATAAAAAGTTGTAGTTCGGGTTTTCAATAATATCTTGTGTGTAATCAGAACCTTCAAGGTTAGAAATTGTGAAATCTTTAATTTTAGGATCAATTCCTTTTTTAGTCACTTCTGTTCTGTTACTTATATAATCGTACTTCTGATCCCAGTTTTCAGGCCATTTATCAACTTCTAATGTTTCAGCGGTTTTTTTATCTTTCAATGTATAAAAGAATTTTACTTCATCAGGTACCCCTTTGGTTTGCTCGGGAATATTTTTTCCAATGGCATAAGGTCTGAAATCGATAACAGGCAAATAATTGTAAGTATAAATTGGAAAAGCAGTAGAAGCTGCAATTACAAGCACCAGCAGTGCATTTTCAAAACGTTGCCCGAAAATAGGGGTAATGAATTGTTTACCGATGAATAAAATAATTATCAATACCAATAAAACCAGATCTTTTGTAAACGATTGCCAAGGTGTAAGCGGAATAGCATCTCCAAAGCAACCGCAACTCAATACCTTTTGAAAGTAGGCGGAGTAAAAAGTTAGAAAAGTAAAAAACACGATCATTAATAAAAGAAGCCAAAGTGTTAACTTCACTTTAGCACCCATTAATAAGGTAAAACCTAATATAATTTCAAAAACACAGATGAAAATAGCTAAAGGCAATGCAACTGGAATTAAAAAATGGGTTCCGAATACTTCAAAATATTCAACCAGTTTATAAGCAAAACCTACTGCATCATTTGCTTTTATAAATCCGGAAAAGATGAATAATAATCCTGTTAGAATTCGGGCGATGTTGGTTATTATTTTCATAAGTAGATAATTTTTAATGTTTAATTTTAAGGCAGTTGCGACTTTATCTTCATCAGTGTTTGCCTGCTATCAGCTTCATGGGTATTTCAAAAGTAAAGGCCTCAGCACTTAATCTCTTTTTCAAAGGAGAGGGGGGGGCAGCTGAGTTGGATTAAGTTTGTTAATTGTTAATTTTTCTTTTTTCTTTTTTGCGCCTCGTCATCTCCCTTTAGGGAAGAGGATTAAGGAATGGAGCTATTTTTCACTTATCTTGATTAGGGCAAAAACAGCATAATTGATCATATCATGGAAATTGGCATCAATCCCCTCCGATATAAGTGTTTCCCCCTTGTTATCCTCAATTTGTTTTATACGTAACAGTTTCATTAAAATCAAGTCGGTTAGTGAACTTACACGCATATCTCTCCACGCTTCTCCATAATCATGATTTTTGTCTTCCATCAAATTCCTTGCCTCATTTGCATGCAGGTCAAATAATTTACTTACTTCATCGGCAGGTAGCTCCATTCGTAGGTCATTTTTCAACCCTAATTGAATTAAGCCAATAATGGAATAATTAATAATTCCAATATATTCTGACCGGATATTTTCACTGATTTTTTGAGTACCCTTATCCTCAATATTCCTGATACGCTGGGCTTTGATGAAAATTTGATCTGTAATAGAACTGGTTCTTAAAATGCGCCATGCAGTACCGTAATCTTTCATTTTTTTAATGAAAATATCTTTGCATAAGGAAATTGCAGTTTCGTATTGAGTTGCAGTTTTATTCATTTTCTATTAAAAATGGTTGTATTATATAGTTTACTAATTTAGCCCATTATTCCGAAAGATACCGGAATTTAAATCGAGATGTGAAACAAGTTCAGCATGAATTCAATTTTTATCAATCCAACAATTCAAATAAATGGTTGCGCAAGATACAGTTTTTTATGAAAAAGTAGAACAGATTTTTAACCACAATTCTCCTCCGTTAATAATGGGTATTTTAAATGTAACAGCCGATTCATTTTTTGATGGAGGGCAATTTGTGTCTGAAAATCAGTGGCTTGAACATGTTCAACAAATGTTATTTGAAGGGGCTACTATTATCGATATTGGAGCTTATTCATCTCGTCCGGGGGCAAATGATATGTCGGAGCGTGATGAAATGGAACGGCTGATTAATGTAATTAAATCTGTAAGGAAGCAATTCCCTACTACAGTAATTTCTGCTGATACGTTTAGAGTTTTCAACTATAGCCCAATTAAAGGTGCCTTATGTTTTAATGCATATTCAAGGAACCCCTAAAACGATGCAAGAAAAGCCTCAATATGAAAATGTAACAGAAGACGTTTTAGCTTTTTTTACCAGCAATTTAAAAAAATTAAAAGATCTGGGAGTTTCAAAAGTGATTCTAGATCCGGGATTTGGATTTGGTAAAACACTTGAACATAATTATCAATTACTAGATAATTTGGAAAAAATCAATTCAATGGGATTTCCTGTATTAGTTGGATTTTCAAGAAAATCAATGGTTTGTAAGTTGCTGAATATTAAGCCTGAAGAGGCCTTAAATGGCACTTCCGTTTTAAACACCATTGCACTGGAAAAAGGTGCTAAAATACTTCGGGTGCATGATGTGAAGGAAGCCAGGGAAGCGGCAATGATCGTGGAATATTGTAAACAGAATAGAAATCCGATTGGATAAATCGGAGAACAATTCAAGGATACAAGCGCTGAAATAGCCCGAAATAAAAAAAGTAATTGAATTGAATTAGGTTCTTTGACAATAAATAAAAAATGAGTAAAATTGGGCATTCTTATATCAATCTTGAGGAAAGATTCGAAAGCCTTACATTATTAGATTTTCAAGGCATCTCCAACAAGCAGAACATTATTTTACAAAATGCTCACCACAGGCTTACTCAATATGACCAAGCGCTGTCAGTCTTGTCGAAGACCTTGCAAGAGTGTAGAATTCATAAATATGGAATTGACAAAGGTCTTAAACGCTTCTCTTTGCAGAAATTTATGTTGTTTTTAAAATCGAATACAGGTTAATAATGACCTCAATACGACAAAGTACATTTAACATAAGCCTAGTCATCATTAATCAGTCAGAAATCAATATTTTTATGATCCCTTCAATTAAGAAGGGGTATAGGGAATCAATTCGATTGAACTGTAGAAAAGCTAAAATGGGAGCTATCAGAAAGAGTATAGATTCAAATTTAATTTATACTCATATTTTCTCTGTCAAATTTTGCTGCCGGTATTTTTCATACAATTGATGTACAATGCCATCGGAAAGCCCAATTTGAGGGACAATTATTTTTTCAATTTCGGCATTTTTTAATACACTGAGTAAAATTTTGGATGCGGGGATAATAACATCAGCTCGGTCGGGATTTAATCCTAAAATTTTTATACGATCTTCATACGTATATGATTCAAGCAGTTCGTAGAGGCTTTTTAATTTCGAAGTTGCAAAGGGTTTGTTCAGCTTTCTGCCCGACATTCTATATAATTTATTAATATTTCCTCCCGAACCAATTGCTAATAATGGTTTATAATCCTTTGTGATCTGCTTTACCCAGTTTTTAAAATAGTTCCAATATGTTTTATCAATTTGGTTGTGCAGCATCCGAATGGTGCCAATATTAAATGATTGAGAAACCACTGCTTTATTTTTTGAGAACAGTGTGATCTCAGTGCTACCTCCTCCAATATCTATGTATAGATATGCATTGTTTTTATCAAGCTGTTCTGCGATATGATTAGAATAGATAATATCTGCCTCTGTTTTTCCGTCAATTATTTCAATTTTTATACCGGCTTCTTTTCGTACTCTTTCGATTATATCCCAGCGGTTTTCTGCATCACGCATTGCCGATGTAGCACAGGCGCGATAATCGATTGCATCATAAACATCGATCAAATGTTTAAATGCTTTCATGGATGTTACTAATTTGTCAACTTTTTTTTGTGAAATTTTACCGTTTAAAAAAGAATCCTCGCCCAATCGAAGCGGAATACGAATAAGTTCAGCTTTTTTAAAATAGATTACGCCATTGTCATCATAAACATTGCTAAACAATAGTCTTACTGCATTGGAACCTATATCAATTGCTGCAAATTTCAATGGTATATTTACTTCTTTTTAGTGGTTAACAAATTATAGGTAGCTTCTTGTGCACGTACTTTTTGCTTGTTGTTTATTTTTCTGTATTCATTATTTTGTTCAGTTCCTAAAATCCTCGCTTTTGTATTATCTGCCCAAAGCATATCGATAATTTTTCTTAACTGAACCTGAATAGTAGTATCGTAAATTGGGACTGCAACTTCAGAACGGAAATCAAAATTTCGTGCCATCCAATCGGCCGAAGATAAAAAATATTTTTCATCACCACCATTATAAAATACTAACACACGACTATGTTCCAAAAAACGATCAACAATACTTATCGCCTCAATATTTTCACTCAATCCTTTCACTCCAGCTACCAGAGAACAAATACCCCTGATTATTAATTTTATTTTCACACCGGCTGTACTTGCTTCGTATAGTTTTTTGATCATTTCTGGATCAACCAGATTATTCAATTTTAAAATTATGGATGCAGGCTTATTTTTTTTAGCATTCTGAATCTCGTTATTGATAAGTAATAAAATTTGCTTTCTCATAAAAAAAGGAGAAACCAACAAATGTTTGTAAGTGCCTGTTTTTAAATTATCGGAATAAAAAGAAAACACTTTTGCTACTTCTTCAGTAATACGTTTATCAGCTGTAAGTAGGCTATGATCGGTATATACACCGGCAGTATCACGGTTAAAATTGCCTGTACCAATATGTGTATAATTTAAAGTTTTGTTACCCTCTTTACGGGTTATTAAAAACATTTTGGTATGTACCTTTAATCCAGGCACTCCATAAATCACTTTTGCCCCTTCTTCCTGAAGTTTATTTGCCCAATAAATATTTGCTTCCTCATCAAATCGGGCTTGAAGTTCAATAATTGCTGTTACCTGTTTCCCGTTTTTAATGGCATTGATCAGGGCTTTAACAATGCTTGAATTTTTGGCCACACGATACAATGTAATTTTTATCGATTGAACTTTTGGATCAATGGAAGCCTCTCGCAACAAATCAATAATATGATCAAAAGATTGATAGGGATAGGTTAACAGGACATCCTTTTTTTTGAGAACTTTAAAAAAACTTGGCTGATCTTTTACAGATTGCCCATTTGGAAGATCAGGGTGTTTTAGAGGAATTATTTTTTTATAACTCAAATCTGGTGTTCCAATATTTGGGAAAGAAATAAAATCTTTGAAATTATGATATCGGCCACCTGGTATTGGATTATCCTCCTTACCTAGTTTTACTTTTTTCATTACAAAAGCCAGCATATCAGGAGCTATTTGGCTGTCATAAACCAATCGGACAGGCTGTCCTTTTTTTCTATCCTTTAATCCTTTTGATATTTTTTCAACGAAACTTTTTGAAAGATCATTATCCATATCAATTTCGGCATCTCTTGTTATTTTAATGTTATATGCCTCAATATAATCGTATATAAAATTATTAAATACATCTTCCAAACAATAACGGATTACGTCATCCAATAAGATAATAATTTTTTTTTCCTTTTCTTTTGGTAAAACAACAAAGCGGGATATAGCATTGGTTGGTACTTCTATTAATGCATATTTATTTTTTTTTGCGTTGTCATTGCGTCCGAGTTTTATAATGAGATAGCCCGATTTATCTTTTAAAAAAGGGAATTTAGAAGTATTGTCAACCATTATCGGAAAAAGAGATGGCATCACTTTATCATTAAAAAATTATTTCTTTTCGGTTTTTTTTGGGTATTTAACAATTCTCTTCAATGTAGCTACCCTTACACGAAAAAATTCATCCCGGTTATTGGAAAATATACCCAAAAATTTTATTCGATCAATCAATGGAACTGTTTTGTCCTGAGCTTCCTGCAACACGCGTTCATTAAATGATAACCAACTTAACTCACGATTGATTAAAACTATTTTTTTATTTACCATACTTCACAACTTTCCGGGTTTCATTTTAAAATTCTTATTCAGATAAAAAAATAAGATTACAGGTTTGATCACTCCAATTTAACCTTATTTTTTTTGTTTTTTATCAAGTTTTTTTTACATCCTTTTTTAAGGATACAACAGCTTTTTTTACTATCTTTATTGGTGTAGTAGCTTTTTTTTCGGCAATGGCTTGCATGTTTTTTAGAAACTTTTTCGCTACCATTTTTGAGGCTTCATGGGTGATTTTTCTGATTTTTTTTGTAACTTCTACATTTCTTTTACTTAAAACATCCTCAAGAGATTTTGTTAATGTAAGTTCAAGTTCTTTGCGTAATTCTTTTTTGCTCATTTTGTTTATAATTAATAAGGGTTAATTAATGACTGCAAAATTAATAGTAAACCCCATAAAAAAACAAATACAATTTTTGATAAATTAAAACCTTAACAATTAGTTAACCGGGGTTTTAGGATTTCATTTATTAGGTTCTTAATCACTTTTAACCTTTATGGTATTTAGCGTTGATATACTCAAAGAATGAGTAGAAGATAAGTGCAGCACGTTTCGAGCCAACTTAATTTTTATCGATGTGATTTTTTGGAACGTCATACAATATCAGTTCTCCAACCGTATCATTAAAACATTTCCATTCTTTACAATTTTCCGCCTGACGAATACCAACAATACCGCAGGTTGCAATATTTTCGATAAACGTTTTTGTTACATTATTTGCCAGATTAGAGATTATAGGATTGTGCCCAAATAGCATAATGCTTTTATAACGGTTATCTATTTTTGAGATACTATCCTTATAGTTTTGCATGTTTGTTTCATATAACTTTGGATCAATAACAATATCAGAATAACTAATATTAAAATTTCTGCAAAATATAAGTGCTGTACTCATGGCTCTTATGGCTGGACTTGAAATAATTAAATCGGGTATCAATTTTTTTTCTTTCAGTAAACTGCTCATAAAATGGGCATCACGATAGCCTCTTTTATTCAATGGCCTGTCAATATCAGAAAGATCCTCATCAGCCCAATCGGATTTTGCATGTCGAACAAGATAAAGTGTTTTCATTGTATACGAATGTTTCTCTGAAATTTAGATCTTTTTTAGATCAGCAATCGTTTGACTTGGTGTAGGAGAGGAGAAAACGGTATTTCCCGCAACCAGTACATTTGCACCCACATCAATTAATTTTTTGTAATTGTTCATATCCACTCCACCATCAATTTCGATTAAAGCTTTTGATTTAGATGCACGTATCATTTCTGAAATAGCAATTATTTTATGATACGTTTTTTCAATAAATTTTTGTCCGCCAAAGCCCGGGTTTACACTCATAATACATACTAAATCAATGTCCTGAATTATTTCGGATAATAAATTAGCAGAAGTATGAGGATTGATCGCTACACCGGCCTTCATCCCCAATGACTTTATTGCCTGAATAGTACGGTGCAAATGCGGACAAGCTTCGTAATGAACAGTTAAAATATCTGCTCCTGCATCCTTAAAGGTTTGTAAATAGCGATCAGGATCTACAATCATCAAATGTACATCCAGAGGCTTTGTTGCATATTTTTTTATTGCTTTAATTACCGGGAATCCAAACGAAATATTTGGCACAAACATTCCATCCATAATATCAACATGAAACCAATCAGCTTGGCTGTTGTTGATCATTTCAATATCACGCTGTAAGTTGGCAAAATCGGCAGATAAGATTGATGGGGCAATTAAATGGTCCATTGGCAAGGATTAAAAAGGTGTTTGAATAAACTAATTGATCACAAAAGTACAAAAAAAGAG
This sequence comes from Bacteroidota bacterium, assembly GCA_021413595.1. Lineage (GTDB taxonomy): Bacteria > Bacteroidota > Bacteroidia > 2-12-FULL-35-15 > 2-12-FULL-35-15 > 2-12-FULL-35-15. Next base: position 14,506 of record JAIOQD010000488.1, read on the forward strand.
CGAAAAAAGCTTGTTGCCCTTTCCGCTCTATTCAATTTATCAATTATACAGTAGGCAATTGGTCAATTTAACAATCGTTCAGTAAATTATTACTCAAAGATCAATTATACAGTAGGCAATTTTACAATTTTAATCCCAAGCCAGAATGCATAATTTTCACAATTTTCTAAAATTGCCTACTGATTAATTGCCTAATTGCTATTGAACGATTTACCCTAAGTAAGTTTTTAAAATTTTGCTTCTTGATGTTTGTTTTAATCTGCGAATTGCTTTTTCTTTGATCTGTCGGACGCGTTCGCGGGTAAGGCCAATTTTTTCTCCAATTTCTTCCAATGTCATGGCATGCTCTCCATTTAAACCGAAGTATAACCTTACCACATCGGCTTCCCGCACAGTGAGTGTATATAAGGCGCGTTCAATTTCTCTGCGTAAAGACTCATGTAATAAACCAAATTCGGGGCTGGGGCTATCTTCCGACTGCATCACATCATACATGCTGCCTGCATTATCATCTCCGGTGGTTAAAGGTGCATCCATAGAAACATGGCGACCGGTAATTTTCATTGATTCCTTTACTTCCGTTTCCGAAATTTCAAGCATCCCTGCAATTTCTTCTGGACTAGGCTCTCTTTCAAATTCCTGCTCTAATTTGGAAAACGTTTTATTGATCTTATTTATAGAACCGATTTTATTCAGTGGTAATCGCACAATACGCGATTGTTCTGCTAATGCCTGCAAAATAGACTGACGAATCCACCAAACGGCATAGGATATAAACTTAAAACCACGGGTTTCATCAAACCGTTGTCCGGCTTTGATCAAACCCAAATTACCCTCATTAATTAAATCGGGCAAGCTTAGGCCTTGATTTTGATACTGTTTGGAAACTGAAACAACGAAACGAAGATTTGCTTTCGTTAATTTTTCAAGTGCCGCATGATCCCCCGCTCGTATTTTTCGGGCCAGCTCTACTTCTTCNNNNTTCTTCATCTGCGGTAATTAAATCGACTTTCCCTATTTCCTGTAAGTATTTGTCGAGTGATGCTGTTTCGCGGTTAGTAACCTGCTTGGAAATTTTTAGCTGCCTCATAAAAATATTTAAGATTTAGTAACCAATTAATTGATGATTAGTACGGTATGCTTTCTAATAATGTTTCAAATATATCTTTATTTTTACGATAAAGCTTATTTTTTTGCCGATGAATTTTGGTTGCGGATAGCGACCTTCGACAAAAGTTCAGGGTCACATTACGAATTTACGAGTCTTAGTGTGTTAAATTGCTTACTGCTTAATTGCTAAATTGCAAAATTAATTTATCTTTGTTCCCTGATTATGATGAAGCCTAGGATCATTTTAGATAGTAAACACTTCGAGATTACCGTTACCCGGCTTTGTTATCAATTAATTGAAGTACACAACGATTTTTCAGAAACTGTAATAATCGGCCTTCAACCCCGTGGTACCTTTCTTGCACAGCGCATTCAAAAAAAGCTTTCTGAAATTTTAAAGAAAAAAGATATTAAGTGCGGCAGCCTTGATATTACTTTTTTTCGAGATGATTTTCGACAGAAAGAGTTAGTACCTACTGCCACCGAAATAGAATTTATTATTGAAAATAAAAATGTTATCCTTGTGGATGATGTGCTGTTTACCGGTCGTACTATTCGTGCAGGATTGGATGCAATGTTGGCTTTTGGCCGACCAAAAGATGTGGAGCTACTGGTATTGATAGATCGCAGATTAAGCCGTCATTTACCTATTCAGGCAAAATATGTGGGTAAAACCATTGATTCGATTGCATCAGAAAAAGTGAAGGTAGAATGGAAAGAGACTGATGGAGCAGATAAAGTAACGTTAATGAATTTTTAGTCTCTCCCCTTTATCCACTCTCCAAAGGAGAGTGGCGATATTGAGTTAACGCTTAATTGCCAATTGTTAAATTGTTAAATTGTTAAGATGACTAAACTGAGCACAAAACACTTACTTGGAATAAAAGATATAACGGCCAATGATATTAATTTAATATTGACTACAGCCGAAAGTTTTAAAGAAGTCATCAATCGCCCTATAAAAAAAGTTCCTTCCTTACGTGATATCACTATTGCCAATTTATTTTTCGAAAATTCAACACGCACAAAACTTTCCTTTGAATTAGCTGAAAAGCGCCTCAGCGCAGATGTTATCAATTTCTCGTCCTCCTCCTCATCCGTAAAAAAAGGGGAAACCTTAATTGATACTGTTAATAATATTTTAGCCATGAAAGTGGATATGGTGGTGATGCGCCACCCAAACCCGGGTGCAGCATTATTTTTATCGAAACATGTGAATGCTAAAATTATCAATGCCGGTGATGGTGCTCATGAACACCCAACTCAGGCATTACTTGATGCCTTTTCTATTAAGGAAAAGTTAGGCACTATAAAAGGGAAAAAAATAGCAATTGTTGGAGATATCCTTCATTCCAGAGTGGCTCTTTCGAACATTTTCTGCTTACAAAAATTGGGTGCAGAAGTGATGGTTTGCGGACCAACTACCTTAATGCCAAAATATATTAGCAGCCTTGGAGTTAAGGTAGAGCATAATCTAAAAAAAGCCCTTGAGTGGTGCGATGTAGCCAATATGCTTCGTATTCAATTGGAGCGTCAGGATATTAAATTTTTCCCTTCTTTACGTGAATATACCATGCTCTTTGGTTTGAACAAAGAATTGCTGGATTCACTTACCAAAAAAATTGTGATCATGCATCCTGGTCCTATAAATCGCGGGGTTGAAATTACCAGCGATGTTGCAGATAGTGATCAAAGTATTATTCTGGAACAGGTGGAGAATGGTGTTGCAGTGCGAATGGCTGTGCTATTTTTACTTGCGGGCAGGGCTTAATTTACGGGTTTATTTCCCCTTTTAATTTGATGCTGATTTTTCCGAAAATTTAATAGAAGTTGGGCGTTCCTTTCTTCAATAAGCTCTGACTCATCGCAGGTGAATATCATGAACTAGAAGTTCAAAATTTGCAAATCATGTCTTAAATCACTACTAATTTGTAATTTTAAAGGATAATTTTCTTACTTTTGTAAAAATATCCTTTATTATGAATTTTCAAATAGAAAAAAACGATAAATACACAGTAATAAAGCTTACAGCAGAAAAACTGGATAGTACTATAGCTCCTTCTCTTAAATCAGAGTTGGTTGTATTGAATACAGATGGTGTAAAAAATATTATCATTGATTTATCTGAATCACGTTATTGCGATTCTTCGGGATTAAGCGCTATTTTGGTTGCTAATCGTTTGTGCAAAAATAGCCAGGGAGTATTTGTTTTAACCGGCTTACAGGAATCAGTAAAAAAACTGGTTGCAATTTCCCAATTGGATACTATCCTCACTATTACCAAAACCTTACCTGAGGCTATTGAACTATTTTCAGTTCAAGCTTAATACTATACCACTCTTTCGGATAGTTTAATAGGGGAGGAGTCTTGGAATTAATTTATTAACAGTTTTTTGAAAATTAAAATTAAAATTTTATCTTTATCGCCTAAATTCATTTTAAAAGCCAATTGTAAAAGGTGAAAGATGAATATAAACCTTAACCTAAACTCTAAATAATTATGATTAAAAAATTACTTTCAACTGTTTTATTAGTTACAAGTTTAGGAGTGATGAACTCTTCGGCACAAGCAGCATTGTGTACATCAAATATCACTTGTGTTCCACCGGATTCTACTTTTGGTATCTGTCCGGATTCTGCTACCGGTTTACCTGCCGGTACTATAAGTCAAGCTTATACTGTTACTATGAGTATTAAAATTCCTGCATCCACAGTTGTAGCAGGGGTATCGTATAACTTGTCTCATTTAGCTTTAACAGAGGTTAAAGTTGATACATCTACTTCAGGAACAGCTGTTTGGGTTGATTTATCAGCTATTGGTTTAACATACAATGGAAGTGGAACAAATGCTCCGTCAGGTGGTGTTTCTGGGATAAGCGGTTATACTATGACTAAATATTCTTATTGGGCTGCTCCGGGGCAATCTTGTGTAATAGTAAGTGGTACTCCAACTAAAACAGGAACTTTTCCAATTAAAATTTTATCTCAGGCACGTGCTATATTTTTTGGAGCTGGAACTTGGGCCGCTGCACCTGAAAACAATGATTACCGCTTAGTTGTTGCAGCACCGTCAGGAGTTGGATCAATTGATCAGGTTAAATTTGAAGTAAGTCAGAATACTCCAAATCCATTTAGCGATAAATCAGAAATTCGTTTTTCATCTGTAAATAGTTCTGAAGTAGAATTTAAGGTTTATAATTTACTTGGTTCCGTTGTTTACAACAGTAATTTCAAATCAGTAAAGGGAATAAACACAATCACTATGGATGCTAATAGTTTATCTCCTGGTGTTTACATGTATTCAGTTAAAAATGGTGCGAGTACAATCACTAAAAGAATGGTTGTTTCAAACAAATAATTTAAAATTTTGAATTTTAATTTCAGATTTAATTAAACCAAAATTTCAATCAGTAATTCAACCGCTCAGCTATATAGCTGAGCGGTTTTTTTTTTGATCGATCTTGGAGAAAAATAGGAATTTATACCAATGCTTAGAATTATTAGTCGAATAGTTTTATTGGATAATAAATATTTAAACCGCATAGATTCATAGTTAAATAAGGTTACAAATTTTTATAGACTC